>DATMZL010000982.1:0-3421 GCA_035607075.1 Polyangia bacterium | reverse complement strand
GGTTCGACGGGCGGTTGGCCCGACGTCGACGGGGGCGCGGCGGATTCGAAGCGCACGATCGCGGGCGGTGGCGGCGGGGGCAGCGGGATCTCGTCCAGCGTCCACTCCCAGCCCTCGCGGTTCAGGAAGCGCAGGGTCTGCCCGCCCGCCGCGCTCGGCTGGAAGGCGAGAAACGGTGCGTTCGTGACCTTCATGATCTTGCCGCTGTCGAGATCGCAGAGGTGGACCTGGAAGCCGGCGTCGGCGGCGGCGCCGCGCAGGAAGACGACGCGGTGATCGTCGACCCACGACGCGTCGTGGACCGGCTCGTCGTCGGTGGGCAAGGTCGCGAGCAGGCCGCCGTCGCGCGCGTCCAGCACCACGATGCGGAAGCGCTGGCCGTCGAAGCGCGAGGCGACGATGCGTTTGCCGTCGGGCGACACGCGCGGGTTGGCCACGAACGCGCCGTGCGGCTCGCGCGCGATCACACGCACCGCGCCCGTGGCGATGTCCAGCTCGGCGAGGTCGTGATGATCGCCGTCGGCGCGCGCGAACACGTAGCGGCGGCCGTCGGGCGTGAGCGAGCCGCCCGTGCCGCGCAGGTCGCGGTTCGCGACCTCCAGCGTCCCCCCGTCGGCGTCGTAGCGGTAGAGGCGCGTCACCTGGTAAGTCGGGTCGAGATCCAGCGCGACGAAGAACAAGAAGCGGCTGTCGGGCGAGAAGCTGAGGCCGCTGGCCAGCGTGGGCGCGGCGATCGCCAGCTTTCGCGGCGGCAGCACGTCGGTCAGCTCGCGCTCGGACCGCAGCCGCCCGTCGGGCGCGTAGACCGCGAGCCAGGCCGGGCGGTCGTGGTCGGCGCCCAGCACCGCCTCGCTGCCGTCCGCGGCGCGCGCGTACCGCGCGCTGTATCCGGCGGGGCGGATCACGCGCTGGTCGGCGGAACGCGCGCGGTCGGGAAGGTTCGCGGACACCTCGTCGGCGAACTCGTCGATCAGCGCCGACAGCGTCTTGTCGTACGCCTGCCAGAAACGAAGGTTCACCCACAGCGGAAAGAAGATCGACCGCGCCTGCACGTGGATCAGCCGCCACAGCTTGTCCTCGCCGTAGCGATCGGCGAGGAAGCGCACGAACTGACTGCCGTTCAGGTAGTAGCTGCCGGCGTGGAAGTCACGCTGCGCGCTGGAGAGATCGCCGCCGTGAAAGCGCCGGCCCGCGAAGCCGGCGGCGAAGGAGCCGCGCCAGAACGGCCAGGCGAGCCGTCCCGTGCCGGGCTGCAGCTTGGTCTCGTAGTAGACGGCCAGTCCCTCGTCGAACCAGGGATCGAGGCCGATCTGCGGCGTGTAGACCTGTCCGAACAGGTTCCAGAACCAGGCGAAGCCTGCGACCTGCTGGAAGTGAACGTAGTGCGTGATCTCGTGACAGCCGATGACGGCGAGATCGGGCGGTAGCCCCATCTCCAGCGAGAACGCGTCCAGCGTGTCGTAGGTCGGGACGACGGCCAGCGTGCCGTAGCCCGAGATGCGCGGCGTGACGAACGCGTTGTTGAACGCCAGCTCGGGGAGGATCGCGACGATCTTCTCGTTGGAGATGCCGTTGTGCACCTGCGCGACCCGGCGGAGGTAGTCGACGCATCCCTCGATGCGCGTCAGGAACCGCCACGCCTCGATCTCGCGGCCCTGCGGGTAATAAACAAGCAGGTTGTCGCTCTCGAGGCGGCGCATCGTCTGCTCGCGGAGCGCGGCGCCGACCTCCTGGGGCAGCCGCTGCTGCGCGATGGGGACGCACGCCGCGCCGGTCAGCGCGGCCGCGGCGACGACGATCAAATGCCGGGCCCGGAGCCTCGCTGTCGCCGGCATGTACGGCGGATGTTACATGTCACGGCGCCCGCGTCGAGTGGGCGTTGCGCGATCAGAAGCGGCCGTTGATCATCATCACACCGCCGTCGCCGTGCACGAGCGGCGCGGCCGACACCGCCCAGCGCTTTTGTCGCGCGCGGCGCACGCTCTCGGATGACGGCGGTTCGGAGTTTTCCATCCGCGCGTTGTACGCGCGCGCGAGCGTCTTCCTCGTCTCCAGCGGGACGGGGTCGGCGGCCATCGCGTACGACACGATCAGGAGCGCGCCGCCCACGCCCGTCAGCGCGAGGGAGCCGCCGAGCCAGCTGCCGTTGCCGCTATCGCAGGACCGCGGCTGGTCTCGGATGGAGTCGACCGTGTTGGGCCAGAAGCAGTACCCAGCCTCGAAGCTCGAAGCGACCACCCCCAGGACGAGCGCGGTCGTGCCGAGGCCCAGCGACGTGTAGCCGAGCACGCGGGCAGTCACCACGCCCGCCGAGTTACGCCGGTTCAGGTCAGGGCGCCCGACGAGGTCGTAGAACTCGGCGTCGCGCAGGCGGACGCCTCCCAGCATCGCGACCTTCTTCGATACCCACAGGCGGGGTCGGCCCACGTGCGTATCATCGCCGGGGCCTGGGCCTGGGCCTGCATCCGGTTCCTCTGTGGACGTGCTCGCCGCGCGTCCCGCCGCGGCCTCGTCGCCGGTCATCGCGAACCAGTAGCTCGCGTACACGGGAATCGGGCTGGTGCTTTCCGACGAGGTGAACCCGCCGGCGCTCGTCGGGGTCTTCGAACCGATGGCGATCGCCCGTCCCTCGGGGTCCTGAATGTCCACGTTCACACGCCAGAGGTCGCCGTCTGTCGAGATCCTGACAAGGGCGACCGCGTCGAGGTCGCGCCAGGCGCACTCGTTCAGCAACCAGGGGCGCGGGGGCGCGAGGAGGGACGTGCGCAGCGCGACGACCTCGTGCCCGGCGGCGACCAGCGACGCCGTCGCGTAAGCGCGCGCGGCGCGCGCCTCGGGGTTGTCGTTGCCGACGATGAGCGCGCCGATGCGCCGCAGCTCCTTCAACGCCGGGTGATCCAGCGAGCCGGCGTCGATCCCCGGCGCGGCCTGCACCCGCGCCGCCGGCGCGGCGACCGCGGCCATCGCGGCGGCGCAAATCACGGGAAGCCATCGGGTTCGTCCAGCCATGGCCCCCGGTTGTGCAAGCGGGAGACCAGCGGTTTTGCAAACCCACCCGCTGCGTGTAAGAAGGGCGGTCATGTCGCGCCGACGGATCTTGGTGACGGGAGGCTCGGGGTTCCTGGGCTCGCACCTGTGCGAGCGCCTGCTTGGCGACGGCCACGAGATCGTCTGCCTGGACAACTTCTTCACCGGCACGCGCGCGAACGTCGAGCACCTGCTGGACAACCACCGCTTCGAGCTGATGCGGCACGACGTCACCGATCCGCTGACGATGGAGGTCGACGAGATCTTCCACCTCGCGTGTCCGGCCTCGCCCATCCATTACCAGCGCAACCCGGTGCGGACGATCCGCACGGCGGTCGAGGGCACGCTGAACATGCTCGACCTCGCGCGCGAGGCGAAGGCGCGCATCCTGATC
>DATMZL010000933.1:0-5055 GCA_035607075.1 Polyangia bacterium | reverse complement strand
GGCCTTGAACGCCGTCGCCAGCGTGTTCAGCACGCTCCCGTCGACGTCCCGCTCTTCGTGACCGACGGCGTACGTGTAGTACTTGCGGACGAGACACTGCGCGACGGTCACGCTCTGGCTGGCGGCGACCCCGAGGCCGTTGGCATCGGCGACCGGAACCCCGTCGAAGTTGCCGCTCGGATCGACGGGCAGACCGTTGTCGGTGGTGCGGTACTTTCCGATCGCGTCGAAGTTCTCCAGCGGGAACCCGAGCGGGTCCATGTACTTGTGGCATGTGGCGCACCCGGCGCTGGTCATGTGCACCTCGAGCTTCTGCCGCCTCGTCATCGGCACGTCTGTCGGCTGATCGACGACCGCCGTGTTGACGCCGGGCGGAGGCGGCGGAATCGTCAGGCACATCAGCGATTCGCGGATGAACTTCCCGCGTAACGTGGGCGAGCCCGACTGCTGATTCGCGAACTCCGACAGAAGTCCCGCCTTGGTCAGCACGCCGCTACGCGTTCCGCCGGCCGGTAACGACTTGGTCTGGAAGGTCGTCGCGGTCAAACCGGTGGCGTCGATTCCGTAAAGGCGGGCGAGGTCGGCGTTCACGACGACCTTCGTCGTCGTGAACAGGTCGTAGAAGCTCGCCTGATCGTCGAACGCCAGCGACGCCCAGGTGTCGCGGATGTCGCGGACCATGGCTGTCTGTAGAGTTGTCGCGTATTCCGGGAACAGCGCTGGATCCTTGGCCTGGGTGGCGATCCGATCGAGGCGCATCCACTCTTCGGCGAAGCCGCCCACGGATTCGCGCCCGGCCGACGCGGTCAACATTCGCGTCGCGGCGGTCCGGATCCCGTCCGCCGTTCCCAGCATCCCGCCGGTCGCCTGATCCATCAGCGTCTGATCGGGCAGGCTGTTCCAGATGAGGAACGAGAGGCGAGACGCGATCTCGGGGCCGCTGAGCCGGAGTCCGTTCGACGAGGCGGCGCCGAGCTCCGGGCGATAGAGAAAGCTCGGCGACGTGAACAGCGCCACCGTCGCCCAGCGCGCTCCTTCCGTCGGGCTGCCCAGCGTCGTGGACGCGCTGGCGGCGAGGGCAACGAAACGATCGAGCTCCGCGGTCTCGAGCGGCCGGCGCCAGGCGCGAAGCCCGAGCTTCTGGATGAAGCCGCGCACGCAGGTGTCGTTGCTCTGGCCCGTCGGCGTGCAACCGATGAACTGGGCGCGCTTCGTGGCGTCGGTCCACACCGCGTTGACCGCGTTTTCGATCGCGGTGCTGTACTGCTCGACCCCGCGATCGGACGTCACCACGGTCGCGGCGCCGATGCTCGCGAAGTTCGCCGTGAAGCTGTCGGCGTCGAGGTCGGTGACGTTGACGTCGTAGCCGAACACGTCCT
The DNA here is from genome assembly GCA_035607075.1 of Polyangia bacterium. Classification (GTDB taxonomy): domain Bacteria; phylum Myxococcota_A; class Polyangia; order Fen-1088; family Fen-1088; genus JADGRB01. The sequence goes on along the minus strand of DATMZL010000933.1, from coordinate 3,676 downwards.
TGACCGCGTTCCGGAACTGATTCCGCGTCAAGCGACGCAGGCTCCCGGGCGCCGGAGTGAATGCCGGTGGGTTCGGGAAGATCGTTCCCACGTCGGGCATGCCGCCCGTACCGCCTGTTGCGCCCGTTCCGCCGCCCGTCCCGGTGTTGCCGGCCGGGCTGCCGCCAGCCCCCGTCGAGCTGCCGGCCATCCCGTTGCCACCGACGCCGGCTGGACTGCTCCCCGCCTGACCGGGAGATCCCTGGACCGACCCGATGGTGCCCGTACAAGCCGCCGCCAACGCGAGTGCGCTTCCGCTGACGACGCACAAGAACGGCTTCTTCATCGTTGTTCTCCCGGGATCGGACTGAACTGGTACTGCGAGATCGAGGACGGAGTTGTTACGAATTGTCTCGATGCGCATCGAGCGCATCGCCAGACAGGCCTGCGCGATCTAAAGGGGAGGCGTCGCGCAGAAACGGGTCTATCGATTTAACGCGCGACCCTCAAAGGGTCCCGGCCCCCCGCGATGGTACGGGGCGAGCAAAGCTCGCCCGCTCCCCACGCGATCTTCCGATTTACTTCTGCAGCTCCGAGGTCGCGGCGGCGATGGCCTCGGGCGCCAGCGCGCCGACGCGCCAGGGCGGCATGCGCATTCCGACCGTCGGCGCGGTCAAACGGGTGATCGCGAGATCCTTCTCGGCGCGCGACAGCTGATCGAGCTTCAGCACGTCGAAGTGGTTCTTGGCGATGTCGGGATTGCCGCGCCCGTCATGGCAACGGGCACAGATCTCGAGCAGGACTGTCTTGCCGTCGGCGCCTGCGACCGGAACAAAGCCGAGCTTCTGCGTCGCGTCCGCAGAGAACACCTGGCGCACGTCGAGAAGATTCGCGCGCGCCGTCGCGCCGTGCACGACGTCCTGGTACGAGCGGGCCGCGGCGGCGCTCTTCGCCTCGTCGGTGACGTCGACGGCCGGATAAGGCACGGCGATCGCCTGTCCGGCGAGATGGACGTCGAAACGCGCCTGCCAGGTGGGACTGCTCCCGGTGGCCTTCATCTCGGTCACGATCTGCGCATCGAACGGGTTGGGCTGCTGGCCGAACCCCTCCGCGCGCACCAAGGCTTCCAGCTGCGCGCCACTTCCCTCGTCGATCGCGCCCGCGATCGTCGAGATCGGCACGCCGCCATATTGCTTGTCGACGGCATGCATGTCCGTGAACTTCGCGAGCAGGATCCGGTCGGAGTCCGTGCGCTGCGCGAACCGCTGCGGGAACCAATGCAGCCACGGGCTCGACAGCTCCTGCATTCGAAGGATGCGCTTCGTCCCCTGCCCTGCCGGCCGATGGCACGACATGCAATCGAACGACGTCGCTTCGAGATCGTCGTGGTCGTACACACTGTAGGCCGTCCAGTCGTGCTCGATCTCCTCGGTCAGCACGCTCGCCAGATCGCACCCCGAGCCTTCGTAGTCGCACCGGCGCTCGAAGCTGACGAGATAGAAGTTGAGATCGTCCGTTCCGGGATCGCGGCTCACGATCTCCACGAATGGCTCGCCGCGAACGAACCCGACCGCGGTCATCTCGGCGGGCTGTTTCAAATCCGCCCCGACGCGCGGGAAGACGATCAGGCGCGGGTTCAGCGGGTTGACGCTCATCGCCACCAGCGACGTCGAGTTCCCCGTCAGCGCGAAGGCGCGGTTCTCGTCCAGGCCCACGAGCTTCAGCAACGCCGCCAGATCGCGGATGGCTGGGCGCCCGCCCGGTCCGCAAAGAACGCGCGCGAAGGCGTCACCGCGTTTCCGTGCGCAGATCTGGTCGTAGCGCTCCTGACGCGTGCCAATGAACGCGAGCTCGGGATCCGGCGACAGCACTGCCGGAAGCTTCGTCCAGTCGGCCGGCGCGTCCGCGCCGGCGTCGTCCCGGCCGCAGCCGATCGCCTGGAAAGCGACGGCGCCGATCAACGCCACCATGAGCAACCCGCCGCGCCGCGCCCGACCTCGTCGGCGGTAACTCATCGCCACGACGAACGCCACGAAGACCACGACCACTCCCGGACCCGAAGATCGCGCATCCCGCACGTTGCAGGCACAACCACCGTCGATCGGCCCGGCCCCTCCGACGACCATCGCCCCGCCCGCTCCACCCTGGCCGGTCGGCAGCGACGACTCGAACGGCAACAGGCGCACCGGCAGTTCGCCGTCGATCTGCGACACGTACGCGACCAGCTGATCGACCTGCTGGGACGACAGCGCGCTCACGTACCCGTGCTGATCGCCCGCGTTCTTCGTCGTGAGAACGTCCCGCAGCGTGGCCGCCGAACCATCGTGAAGGTAGGGAGGCGTCTCCCAGACGCCGAGCAACGTCGGCGCGTCGAAGCCAAGCAAAGGACCGCCCGCGTGCTGGCCTGAAAGCCGCGTGATCGTGCCGACATCGTGAAGCAGGCCGCGCGCGCTGTCCGTGAAGTCCGGGCCGCCATGGCAGAAGTCGCAACCCAGCTTCGCGAACAGCGTCTTCCCTGCGACGCCGTCCGCCGTGAGCGACCCGTCCGGATTCCGAAAGGGGCTGGGGTTCACGTGATCCAGCGACGCGACATAAGCGGCCAGCGCGTCGAGGTCGGCGTTCAGGCCCGCCTTCGGATCGCCGAGTGGCTGATCCCGCGTCCCGACGTGAAACACGTCGTCGGGCAGGAAGCCCTTCCCGCCGAAGAGCTCCCGGATCTCATGCTCGAAGTCCTGGATCTCGTCGAGCGTCGCCGTCCAGTTGAGCCGGCCCTGCCCCGTCCCTTTCCGTCCCAGGAGCGCGATCGTGTTTCGCAGCCCTTCGCCGCGCGTGCTGAAGTCGTACACGCGGCCGTCATCGATCCCTTCGAAGTGGCAGGAGCCGCAGCTGATGTAGCCCTCGTCGTCCATACGGATGTCGGAGGCGTCGTGGAAGATCTTCTTGCCCGCGAGGATCTGCGGCGCCAGCTTCTCGGCGGTAACCGCGGGGATGGTCACCAGGAGAGGCGGCGTCGAGCCGTCAAAGTCGTCGAGCAGCGCAGACATGTCGTAGACGAGCACGTCGCGGCTCAAGGCCCCCTGCACGAACAGGCGCTTGTTGGGCGCGAGGACCGACGCGCGCGGAAACGTACCGACGTCGGCGATGGCCGAGAACACCTGGGTCGGCAGATTGACGTCTCGCACCTCGATGCGGTTCGAGAAGCCGAGCGTCAGGATCGCGAAGTTGCCGTACGGGCTGAACTCGACGTGCATCGGCATGCTGCGGTTGTCGAGATCGATCCGGCTGTCGTAGATCTCCTGGGCCATGGTCAGATCGACGATCGCGGTCAGCGGCCGAACGATCGTGTCGTGGGTCAGGTCCTGTCCGTCGCGGAGCTTGCCGCGCAGGATGTTGTCCTTCTTGCCGGGGATCCACGCCTGCCGGCCGTCGGGCGTCAGCGCGATCGAGAACAGGAAGTTGGGGACGCCGCGGGACTTCTGATCGTCGTCGATCGTCTCGGCGTCGAGCTTGAGCACGATCCGCTTGGCCAGGGTCATCGCCGCCGCGTCGACCTTGACCACCTCGCCGCCGCTGTCCGGTGAGACGAACCGGGTCACGTAGACGTCCTTGCCGTCGTGCGAGACGGCGATACCGCGCGACTTGGGCCCGACGTCGAGCTCGCCGAGAACGTCCCCCGTTCGCAGATCGAGCTTGAGCA
>DATMZL010001572.1:0-2880 GCA_035607075.1 Polyangia bacterium | reverse complement strand
AGCTGAAGCCGGGCGGCGATCCCAACCTGGTGATGGCGTATCTGTTCAAGAACACGCCGCTGGAGACGGGCTTCCACGTCAACCTGACCTGCCTGGTCCCGACCGACAACAAGGAGATCGCCGGGCCGCTGCGCGTCGATCTCGCGGCGATGCTGCGCGAGTTCATCGAGTTCCGGCAGGAGACGGTGCGCCGGCGCTTCGAGTTCGAGCTCGCCGAGCTGAAGAAGCGCATCCACATCCTCGAGGGCTTCGCGTTGATCTTCGACGCGCTCGACGAGGCCGTGAAGATCATCCGCAAGTCCGACGGCAAGGCCGACGCGGCCGTCAAGCTGGCGGCGCGCTTCAAGCTGTCGGAGCTGCAGACGGACGCCATCCTCGAGCTGAAGCTGTACAAGCTGGCGCGCCTGGAGATCCAGGCGATCCTCGACGAGCTGAAGGAGAAGCGCGCGCGGGCCAAGGAGATCCAGGCGATCCTCGACGACAAGCGCAAGCTGATGCGCGTCGTGCGCGGCGAGATCGCCGAGGTCGCCGCGCGTTTCCCCGACAAGCGCCGCACCAAGATCGGCGGGGCGGGCGGCGAGGACATGGAGTTCGTCGCCGAGGACTTCATCGTCGACGAGCAGGTCACGGCGATCGTGACCCGCGACGGCTGGATGAAGCGCGTGCGCGAGGTTAAGGATCTTTCGGCGACGCGGCTCCGCGACGGCGACGCGATCCTGGCGGTGATCCGCGGATCGACGAAGGAGCCGATGGCGGTGTTCTCGAACCTCGGCTACGCGTACGCGCTGCGCATCAACGACGTGCCCGCCTCGACGGGCTACGGCGAACCGATCCAGAAGCTGTTCAACTTCCGCGACGGCGAGCGCGTCGTCGGCGCCCTGCCGATGAGCGCCGCGGAGACGCCCAAGGGGGCGCTGGCGGCGGCGGTCAGCAAGCGTGGCTTCGGCATGCGCGTCTCGCTGGAGCCGCACCGCGAGCTGTCGACGCGGGCCGGCCGCCGGTTCGCGAAGCCGGCCGACGGCGACGAGATCGTCGGCGTCGCGCGCGTCGTCGAGCCCAAGGACGTCGTGTGCGTGGTGACCAGCGACGCGCGCGCGCTGATCTGCAAGGTCGACGAGCTGCCCGAGCTGGCCAACCCGGGACGCGGCGTCACCGTCATCAAGGCAGGCGCGGAGACGGTGGTCGGCTTCGGCGTCGGCCGCGCGAAGGACAAGGACGTCATCATCGCCGAGACCGACGACGGCAAGGAGCTGCCTGTCGGCCCCGGCCGTTTCTCTGTCACTGGGCGCGCGGGGAAGGGCCACGCGCTGAAGCGCAAGACGAAGATCGTGCGCGTGACGTCGGCCGAGCCGCTGGCGACGCCGACGCCGCCCGCCTTACTGAACTGACGAACTGAGATGGACATGGCATCCGCCAACTACACGTCCGAACACATCACCGTCCTCGAGGGGCTGGAGCCGGTCCGGCGCCGGCCCGGTATGTACATCGGCGGGACGGACAGCAAGGGCTACCACCACCTGCTGTGGGAGATCGTCGACAACTCCGTCGACGAGGTGATCAACGGCTACGGCTCGCGCATCGAGGTGACGCTGCACAAGGACGGCAAGTCGGCCACCGTCGACGACGACGGGCGCGGCATCCCGGTCGACATCAAAAAGGACCACAAGAAGTCGGCGCTGGAGCTGGTGCTGACGACCCTGCACGCGGGCGGCAAGTTCGGCGCCTCGCAGTACGAGTTCTCGGGCGGCCTGCACGGAGTCGGTTCGTCGGTCGTCAACGCGCTGTCCGTGGAGATGACAGCGCAGGTGAAGCGCGACAGCACGCGCTGGGAGCAGACCTACGAGCGCGGCAAGGTGACGTCGAAGCTGAAGAAGGTCGGCCCGGCGCGCGGCACCGGCACCAAGATCTTCTTCCGGCCCGATCCGGAGATCTTCGGCAAGCAGTCGTTTTCGGCCGAGACGATCCGCTTCCGGCTGGACGCGAAGGCGTTCCTTCACAAGGGCCTGACGATTGTCTTCAAGGACGAATCGGCGGGGACCGAGGAGACGTTCGAGCACGCGGGCGGCATCGCCGACTTTCTGGGCAAGCTGATCACCGAGCGCGGCAAGCCGCCGACGGCGCCGCAGGTCTTCTACTTCGAGCGCTCGGGCGAGAAGGGTTTCCGTCTCGAGGCCGCGCTGCAGTGGACCGAGTCGCACGAGGAGACGATCCGCTCGTACGTGAACGGCATCCCGACGACGCAAGGCGGGACGCACGAGCAAGGCTTCCGGTCCGCGATCGTCAAGGCGGTGCGCGCGTTCATCGAGCACGAGAACGTGGCGCCCAAAGGCGTGACGCTGACCGCGGAGGACATCCGCGAGGGCGTCGTCGGCATCCTGTCGATGTACATCCAGGAGCCGCAGTTCCAGGGCCAGACCAAGGAGCGGTTGGGCAGCCCCGAGGCGCAGGCCGCCGTCGACGGCGCCGTGCGTCCCGCGCTCGAGCGCTTCCTGCTGGAGAACCGGACCGCGGGCGCGCAGATCGTCGAGCGCATCGCGCTGGCCGCGAAGGCGCGCGAGGCGTCGCGCGCGGCCGCGCAGGCGGTGTCGCGCAAGACCGCGGTCTCGCACCGGCTGAACCTGCCGGGCAAGCTCGCAGATTGTTCGTCGACCGATCCGAACGAGAGCGAGCTGTTCATCGTCGAGGGCGATTCCGCAGGTGGCTCGGCCAAGCAAGGCCGCGATCGCAAGACCCAGGCCGTCCTGCCGCTTAAAGGCAAGGTGCTCAACGCCGAGCAAGCGGGCGCGCAGAAGCTGGCGAACAACAACCAGCTCCAGGACATCGTATCGGCGCTCGGTTGCGGCATCGGCGAGACGATCGACGTCGCCAAGCTGCGCTACG
>DATMZL010000890.1:0-4688 GCA_035607075.1 Polyangia bacterium | reverse complement strand
GCGGCTCGTTCCCCGACAACAGCTCGTTCCAGATCTCCGGGAACAGCCTGCAGTCGGCGGTGAGCTTCAACTTCGAGGTGAAGAACACGTACACGATCTGCGTCCGGACGACCGACAACGGCTCGCCGAACCTCTCGTTCGACAAGCAGTTCACGATCAACATCAACGACGTGAACGACGCGCCGGTCGACGGCAACGAGTCGGTCAGCGCGGTCGGGAACACGCTGCTCGAGTACGGCTCCGTCCCGTCGCCGTCGTCGGCGGCGAAGAAGGTCGTCGCGGGCAACCTGCTCGCGAACGCGACGGACGAGGACCAGCCGCCGCAGACCCTGTCGATCAGCGCTTCCGACACGACGAGCGCTCAGGGCGGAAGCGTCTCGGTCTCGTCGAGCGGAGCGTTCTCGTACGTGCCTCCGGCCGGCTTCACCGGCACCGACACGTTCAACTACACCGTCTCCGACGGTAACGGCGGCACGGACAACTCGACGGTTACGGTCACGGTCGCCTCGCGCGTCTGGTACGTGAAGAACAACGCGACCGCCGGCGGCACCGGCCGCTCGACGGATCCGTTCGACACGCTGGCCGAGGCCGACACGGCCGCCAACGCGACCGGCGACATCACCTATGTCTACAAGGGCGACGGGACGACGACCGGGCTCACCGGCGGGTTCTCGCTCCTCGCGAACCAGCAGCTCCTGGGCGAGCCCGTGGACCTCGTCGTCGGTGCGGACACGCTCGCGACCGGCACGCCCGCGAACCGTCCGTCGCTCTCCGGCACCGTGACGCTCGCGTCCGGTAGTCGCGTCGAGGCGGTGGACATCGCGGGGAGCGGAGGGCCGGCCATCTCCGGCATCCAGTCGGGTGGCTCCGACGTCACCAACGTGAACCTCAGCGGCGGAGCGGGCGGCGTCTCGCTCACGTCCACGGCCGCGGGGACGTTCAACTTCACGAACTTCACGATCACGACGACCGGTGGGACGGGCTTCTTCGTGAACAGCCCCGGCTTCTCGCCCACGATCAACGTCGGATCCGCGTCGACCGAGAACGTCAGCGCGACCGGCGGGCCCGCCGTCGACGTGCGCAACGTGAACGGCGCGTCGAGCCTGGCGTTCGATGCCGTCTCGTCCACGAACAGCTCTGGCGCCGGCATCAACCTCGACACGAACGGAACCGCAACCTTCAGCGCGTCGAGCGGGACCATCTCCGGCGCGGCGGGCAACGCAGCGGACATCAACGGCGGGTCGGGGAACGTCACCTACCCCGGCACGCTCGGGAACGGGAGCGGGAACACCGCCGACATCACCGGACGGACCGGTGGCGCGATCTCGCTCTCCGGCGACATCAACGACACGAACGACGCCGGCGGTGGGATCACGATGTCCGGCAACACCGGGGGCTCGACGACGTTCAGCGGCACGACGAAGACGCTCAACACGGGCGCGTCGGCCGCGTTCTCCTCGACCGGCTCCGGGCAGACGATCACCTTCAGCAACGGCGGCCTCAACATCGACACGACCTCCGGCGCCGGCTTCAGCGCGACTGGCGGCGGGACGGTCAACGTCACCGGCACCGCGAACACGATCGACACGACGACCGGGACGGCGCTGACCGTCTCGAGCACGAACATCGGCGCGAGCGGGCTCACGTTCCAGAGCATCTCGTCGAACGGGGCTGCCAAGGGGATCGTCTTGGACACCACGAGCGCGAGCGGCAGTCTCGTCGTGACCGGCAACGGGGGGACGTGCACGAACGCCGATACGAGTGGATGCTCCGGCGGCACGATAGCGAACGGAACGGGCGCAGACGACTCGAGCGCGTCGCCGGTCGGCACTGGCATCGTCCTCAACAGCACGACGTCCCCTTCGTTTGCCCGGATGTGGCTGCATGACTTCACCAACTACGCCATCCGCGGCACGAGCCTTGCCGGGTTCACGATGGCCAACACCGTCATCAACGGGACGAACGGCAACAACGGCACCGATCCACTCAATGACTCGAGCGTGTACATCAACAACCTCACCGGCTCAGCGACGGTAAGCAACAGCGACGTTCGCGGTGGCTACGAGAACAACTTCAGCGTCGTCAATTCCAGTGGTTCACTCGACCGCATCACGATGTCCTCGGACACGTTCGGCGACAACAACGCGACGAACGGGAACGACGCCGTGCAAATCGAGTCGACGGCAACCGCTTCAGCTCTGAAGGCGACGATCCAGAACAGCACGTTCACCGCGGCCGAGGGCGACCTGATCGACTACAGCCACGGCGGGAGTGGTCTCGGCGACCTCGTGATCACCGGGAACGCCTTCTCCAACAATCACCCGGGGATCGCGACGGGTGGCGGAGGGCTGACACTCTCGAACGAAGGGACGAGCGGCGCGACGACCATGTCGATCACCAGTAACACGTTCCGCGACGCGGTCGGCCCTGGCGTCCTCATCGTGAAGACGACAGGGACCTCGATCCAGACCGGCACGTTTTCTGGGAACACGATCGGCGTCTCCGGGGTCGCGAACTCCGGGTCATCAGAAGGGTCGGCGTTGAAGCTTCAGACGGCCGGCCAGGGCTCGTTGAACTGGACAGTCACGAACAACATCATCCATGGCTACAACAACAACGGGATCGAGGTCCTCGCCGGCGGCGGTGCGACCCTTCAAAGCGGCGCCGTGAACATGACGATCACCGGCAACAGCATCGACCAGCCAGGCACGACTGCTGGGACACTCTCTATTCCGAAGAATGGGATTCACTTCAACATCGGCACCGTCCCAGGCGACACCTACCAGGCCTGCGCGGTGATCGGCGGCGCAGGGGCGCTGGCGAACTCGATCTCCACGAGCGGTAAGGACGGCGTCCCGCCGACTGGGTTGGGAGACATCGACTTCCGCCTCCGCCAGCGCCAAGCCACTACGATCCGACTGCCAGGGTACGCGGGTGCGAACAACGACAACACGGCAGTTCAGAACTTCGTGGCCGGCAACAATGGCGGGAACGGCGCACCGGTCGGCCTCGCCTCCAATACGGTGCCGACTGGTGGAGGGTTCATTGGCTCGGGCACGACCTGCCCCTAGGATTCGTACGGGAGACAACGACGATGGCTGAGCCTTTTCTTTCCGAGATCAGGATCATGTCGTTCTCTTTCGCCCCCAAGGGGTGGGCCCTGTGCAACGGCCAGCTGCTCCCGATCAACCAGAACCAGGCGCTGTTCTCCCTCCTAGGGACGACATACGGCGGCGACGGACGAGTCAACTTCGCGCTGCCGAATCTGCAGGGCCGAGCGCCGATCCACTTTGGGGATGGGCACACGCTCGGCGAACGTAGCGGGGAGCAAGCACACACACTCTCACTCGCGGAATCGCCTACCCACTTTCACTCCGTGGCTGCGTCGTCGAATGCGACCGGAGGAGTTGCGACCCCGAACGGCAACTTCTTGGGGGGTGCGAACAATGCCTACGCCGCGCAGAACGCTGGCTCATTGACGGCGCTCCAACCGGGCACGGTCACAAACATCGGCGGCAGTCAGGCCCACCTCAACATGCAGCCTTTCCTCGTCCTGAACTTCTGCATCGCCCTGCAGGGCATCTTCCCGTCACAGACCTGAGGAGACGAACATGGCGCAGCCCTACGTCGGAGAGATCCGCATGTTCGCCGGGAACTTCGCGCCCGCCGGGTGGATGTTCTGTGAAGGGCAACTCCTGCCCATCTCCGAAAACGAGACGCTCTTCCAGTTGATCGGAACGACGTACGGCGGGGACGGCCAGAGCACGTTCGCGCTGCCGGACCTGCGGGGGCGCATCCCCTTGCACCAGGGGGACGGTTTCCTCCTGGCCGAGACGGGGGGCGCTGAGGAGATCACCCTCACCGTCAATCAGATGCCGATCCACGCCCACGCTCTGCTTGCAGTCGGTGACAAGATCGGGAATCAGATCAGCCCGGCTGGTGCGTTGCCGGCGCAGTCGTTCAACGTAACGCCGTACATCAATGACGTCCCAACGGGGAACTTCAATGCTTCCGCGATCGGACCAGTCGGCGGCAACCAACCGCACGAGAACCGCATGCCGTTTCTGTGTATCGATTTCATCATTTCGCTGTTCGGGATCTTCCCGAGCCCGACATAGGAGCCATCACCGTGGCCGATCCGTTCGTGGCTGAGATTCGCATCTTCCCATTCAACTTTGCGCCGAAAGGTTGGGCATTCTGCAACGGGCAGCTTCTGCCCTTGTCGCAGAACACGGCGCTCTTCTCGCTCCTCGGCACGACATACGGAGGCGATGGCAAGTCCACCTTCGCGCTGCCGAACCTCCAAGGATCTGCGCCCATGCACCCTGGTCAGGGACCCGGCCTGAGCCTCTACGACCTCGGCGAGATCGGCGGGTCGGAAACGGTGACACTGCTCCAGAGTGAGACACCCCTTCATGCTCATACGCTTCGGGCGGACACCGTGGATGTCGCCGACACGAACGTTCCGAGCGCGAATGCTTCGTTCGCCCAGTCATCCGGAGGAACGCTGTATCAATCGGCGTCCAACACCCAACTCGCTCCGCAGGCGATCAATCCCGCCGGCGGCAGCCTGCCACACAACAACATGCAGCCCTACCTCACGCTGAACTTCAACATCGCGTTGCAGGGTGTGTTCCCGCCACGCGGCTAGCGGACCAACGATGCCAACCACCACCATCGCGCTGCGG
>DATMZL010001158.1:0-2333 GCA_035607075.1 Polyangia bacterium | reverse complement strand
CGACGGGCGTCGGCGCCACAACCGGCGGCGCCGGCACCGGCGGCAGCGCTGGCAGCGTCGGATCGACGGGCAACGCGGGCCGTGGCGGAACGACGGGAACGGGCGGCATCGCCGGCACCAGCGCGGCCGGTACCGGTGGTTCGACGGGAAACGCGGGCCGCGGAGGCACGACGGGCGCCGCCGGGCGCGGCGGCACCGGCGGCGCTGCGGGCGGTACGGCCGGCACGACGGGCGCGGCCGGCTCGACGGTGGGCGTCGGCGTCGCGTGCACGGGCACGTCGCCGTGGGTGACCACGGGAACGCCGGCCGTGAACCTGACCGTCAACGCGGGATCGCGCGGCGCCGCCTGGTCGCGCTTCCACGAGGGTGCGGTCGCGACCGATCACGCCAATACGATCCTGACCACGGCGTACGGGCGCAACATCCAGGGCGCGCTGAAGAAGGGCCACGACCAGGCCGGCTTCCGGTACGCGCGCTTCCACGGAATCTTCAACGACGACATCGGCGTCTACAGTGAGCCGGGCGGCACGGCGACCTACAACTGGACGCGCCTCGATCAGGTTTACGACGCGATCGTCGCCGCGGGCATGCGCCCGTTCGTCGAGGTCAGCTTCACGCCGCGCGCGCTCGCGACCAACACGGCGCAGAACCTGGCGTCGCTCTGGTACAACAACATGTCGCCCAACATCAGCCAGCCCAAGGACTGGACGCGCTGGCAGACGCTGATGGCGGAGTTCGTGCGCCACATCGAAACGCGCTACGGCGCCGCCGAGGTGCGCAACAACTGGTACTTCGAGATCTGGAACGAGGCCTCGTGGATGTACGCGCCGGGCCCGTCCGCGTACAACGAGCTCTATCGCAACACAGTCACGGGTCTCCTGCAGGGCGACGCGCAGCTGAAGGTCGGTGGGCCGGCCGACACGGGCGGGAATTCGCCTTACGCGATCCCGAGCCTGATCGACTTCGCCCGCACGAACAGCCTCAAGCTCGACTTCATCAGCTTCCACCGCTACGGCGACGACGGCGGCGGCACCGTCTCCGACGCCAACGGCATGGTCACGTACCACAACACGACGATCGTCGACATGGTGAAGTCGAAGAACTTCACGGGCGAGATCTGGAACACCGAGTTCGGACCCAGCTACATGCCGCACATCGCGCGCGACAACGAATCGTCGGCCAGCTTCATCGCGAAGCTGATGCACCTCATCGGCACCGACGCGACCCGCGCGCCGCCCGCCGGCTACGGCTACTGGGCGCTGTCCGATCTGTACGAGGAGATCGACACCGGGACGGCGCGCGCGTATCGCGAGGGCAACTACGGCCTCTTGTTGAAGGGCGATCCGGCGATCACCGAATCGTTCGACGTGCCCAAGCCGGCGTTCAACGCGTTCCGCGTGCTGCACCTGATGGGCGCGAACCAGCTGCCGGTGACGGGGGGCAACACGGCGGACGCGCAGGTCAACGCGGCGGCGACCATCGCGGCCGACGGGCAGAGCGTGCAGGTGCTCGTCTACAACCACGCTGCGGGCGGGACAGCGAACTCGGCGAGCTCCAGCCTGGTGTCGCTGACGGTGAACAACCTGCCGTTCGCGTCGTCGGGGTCGCTGCACGTGCGCCAGTACATGATCGACCGCACCCACTCGAACTCGTACCAGACGTGGGTCAGCCAGGGAAAGCCGGCCGCGCCATCGCAGGCGCAGTGGATCTCGCTGCGCGACACCGGCGAGCTCTGCTCGTACACGGCGACGCAGACAGCGACGGGCGGCACGTGGACCGTGCGCTACCCGCAGAACATGTACGGCGTTTCGCTGTTCGTGCTGACGCCGTAGACCGACTCGCTTCCGCTGCTGAACGCAGTATCGTTGGCGGCGGTGAGCACGATGGACGAAGACGTTCTCGTCGCGCGCATCCGCGCGAAGGTCGCAGCGTCGTCGGAACGTCCGCTACGCGCGCCGGCGACCGCGAACGAGATTGCTGATTTCGAGGCGGCCGTCGATCTTCGCCTGCCGCAATTTTATGTCCGCCTTCTGACCGAGGTTGGGAACGGGGGCTATGGCCCAGGCTTCGGCATCATTGGTATTCCGCCGACCGGCTACGTCGACGAGGATCTGCGTGCCGGCAACAATCTCGCGGAGGCCTATCTTTCAGGCCGGCGCTGCGATGAACGGGCGTGGAGAACGCCGCGTGGTTTCCTCCCGCTTTGCAACTGGGGGTGCGGGACCTTCTCCCATGTGGATGCGCTGTCCGAGGACGCGGTGGTCGTCACCGATCAGGTCTCGGACGACAGACTCGAATACACAGAGACGGCGCCATCTCTCGCGTGTTGGCTT
>DATMZL010001515.1:0-2660 GCA_035607075.1 Polyangia bacterium | reverse complement strand
TGGACCTCGACGACGTTCGGGTCGTAGGCGTCGTAGCCCCAGACCTGGGTGAGCAGCTGATGCTTGGAGAGCACCAGGCCGCGCTGGCGGACGAGATACGCGAGCAGGCGCAACTCGGTCGGGGTCAGCTCGAGCGGCGCGCCCGCTCGGCCGGCCAGGCCGGCCTGCTCGTCGACGACCACGTCGCCGGCTTCGATCGCCGTGCCGAGGCGGCCCGTCCGACGCAGCACGGCACGGACGCGAGCGAGCAGCTCTTCGAGCGCGAACGGCTTGACCAGGTAGTCGTCGGCGCCGAGCTCGAAACCGCCCAGCCGGTCCTCGACCGTGTCGCGCGCGGTCAAGAAGACGATCGGCAGATCACGGGCGGCGCGCAGCTCCCGCGCCAGCGCGAACCCGTCGCCGCTCGGAAGCAACACATCGAGCACGGCAAGGTCGGGGGCGGCGGCGAGGATCGGGTCAGGCCCCGGGTAGTCGGCGAAGCCGGTGACGGTAATCCCGTCCCGCCGCAGCGCCCGCTCGACCGCCTGTCGTACCGGCTCCTCGTCCTCGACCAGCACCACCCGTGGCGAGTCTGTGCTCACGGAGATGAAGTATCTCCGCCTTCCTGAGCGTCAGCTGAAGACCGCGCCGTCTTCAGGCCCAGCACAGCAGCGGTTGCAACGCTCGGGCGAGGCATGCATGGCAGCAGTCACCTCGTTCGCGCCGCCGCAGTCCTCGCCACCGCCGCCTTGGCGCTGCTGATCGCGGCATGCGGCGGCAGCCGACCGTCCCCAGCTTTCGACAGCTCGAGAAATGCGGGAGCATCAACTACCTCGGTAGCCTCGAACCACCGCGGGACGATCAGCGTCGGCTCGGTCGAGCAGTGCATGAAGACCTATGACTGTCCGCACGCTCTGGTGCGGCAGGTGTTGAGCCAGGAGCGAAGTTTTGCGCGCTGCATGCGCTCGCGCGGGGTGCCGAATTGGCCCGGCCCGACGATCGATTCGCGTGGCCGGCCCATGTTTGCCGTCAGCATCAACAAGGACGGCTTCAATCCCTACTCCGCGCCAATCTGGGCCAAGACCAACAAGTGCTCGCACCTGATGCCCGACCTGCCGGGCGCGCCATTCCAGGTCTCGCCATGAGCGGCGGAACAACATCGGCGACTAGCGATCGTGCCGAGCATGTGGAGCTTGTGCTGCCGGGTCACGCCGATCCGTCTGCGCCCGGCGCGAGACGCGGCATCCGTCCGGTATGGGTGGAAGCGGCGCTTGCGCTTGCTGCATTCGCGGTGCTGTGCGCAGCGGTTCTGTCCGTCGCTCCTCAGGCCGCGGAGCCCGATGATGGCGCCTACCACGCGTCGATTGTGGCGATGACCGAGGGACATTTCCTGACCCTGTCGACCGCTCAAGCAGAAACGCTGGCGGGGAAGCTGCGCGACAACCCGGCCGCGCCTCCGAACCAGTGGGTTCGGTTGAGTGACGGGCGGTGGATCAGCGAAAAGGACCCCGGGTATCCGTTCCTGGCGGCGCCGTTCGAGAAGCTCGGCATCATCCGCTTGGCGCCGCTGTTCTACGGGCTGCTGGCCTGCCTTGGCTTGTTCGTCGGTGCTCGACGCTGGCTCGGGCGCTTCGGCGGGCCGGCGGCGGTGGGTCTGTACTGCTCCTCCGGTGCCGCCCTGGCTTTCGCCTGGCGTGACTACATGCCGACCTTCACCGACGCCTCGCTCATCGCGGCCGGCATCGGCGCCGTGCTCTGGGCAGTGCTCGCAACCGAGGCGAGTTCGCGGCGGCGCAGCTGGGCGGGCCTCGCCGGCTTCGCGGCGCTCGAGCTCGCGACCTTCGTCCGCTACACCAACATCGCCATCCTCTGCTGCGTTGCCGTTGCCGTGATCGCGGCCTGGCTGCGGCGCAAGCCAGGTCTGCCCCTCGCCACGCTGTGCTCGTGGCTGGCATCGGTGGTCGTCTTTGGCGCCGGCGTGGCCCTGTTCGACGATCTGGTCTATGGCGGCCCGCTGACAACCGGATACCGGCCCGGTGAGGTCACATTCGCACTCGGCGCGATCGGACCGAACCTGCGCCTCATGCCCGCGCACCTGCTGCGGGCCATGCCCATGCTGGTGCTCGGACTGATCGCGCTGGCGTGGATCATCGTGCGCCGGCTGATCCTCCGGCGGCGCGGCGGCGAGGTCGGCGCAGCGGCGCGTCGCGATCTATGGGTTGGCATCACCCTGGCCGCGTCGTGGTTCGCGCTCTGGGGCCTGTACTCCGCGTACACCTGGACAACCGATCCGACCTCCGTCACCGTGCAGGTCGTCAGGTTCTACGTCCCAGCGCTCGGCGCGATCGCCCTACTTGGAGCTTGGCTCGTGACCAGGATCCCCGGCCGTGCGTGGCAAGCCGGCGTGGCCTCAGCCGCCGTCATCACGGCCATGTTCGTCCTGGGCGTGTGGTCGTTCTACGCCATGTACACAGCGTTCGGCGTCCCGCTAGGCGGCTAGCGGTCGTTCGATAGGCGCCGGTGTGCCACTCGTCCGTGTCGCCCTCATCACAGCGCCTGACGGTGTCGTGGCGCGGTAGAAACGTTCATACGTCCTCGATGCAGTAACCATCACGACCTAACGTGGATGCCCTGTTTTCATGAAGGTCGCAGCCGTGATCATCGTCGTGCTCAGTGTCGCG
>DATMZL010001264.1:0-2521 GCA_035607075.1 Polyangia bacterium | reverse complement strand
AGCCCGATCTCGAACCCTTGCCGTGATTCAGTTCAGGACGCATTTCCCGGCGGCGTTGCACGTCATCGCCCCGTAGCACTGCGGCACGTCGGGCTTTCGGCTGACGTTTGCGCACGTGCCTGTCTCGCAGGTCCGGCAGGGGGTGTCACACAGGCTGTTGCAGCAGACGCCGTCCGCGCAGAACGTGGACGTGCACTCGCTGCCGGCCGAGCACAGCGCGCCGTTTGGTTTCGGTCCCCCCACCGGCGGGCCGCAGGCCCCCGCACCGTTGCAGGTCATACCGCCCGTGCATTCACCGGCGGGATCGGATCCCTGCGCGTAGGCCAGGCACATGCCGTCGTTGTTGGGCTGGTTGCACGAACGGCACGGGCCGATGCAGGCGTTGGCGCAGCACACGCCGTCGACGCAGAAGGTGGAATGGCACTGAGCGCCATCGGTGCAGGCGGTTCCGTTCGCGCGGTTGCACGCGCCGGACGCGTCGCAGTTGAACGCATCCATCCCGCTGCCGCCGCCGTCGTCCGGCGCGACGTCGCCGCCTTCGTCGGGCGCCGCGTCGCCAGGACCGCCGTCGCCGCCGTCGACCGCGCCCGGGCAGCCGCCCTGATTCGGGTTGGAGACGCCGACACAGTCGTCGATCGGATCGGGCACGCCGTCGCCGTCGCCGTCGGCCGGTGCGTCGGCCGCGAGCTGCAGCGGAAACGTGCCCCGCATCCCGGCCGGGATCGAGAGCGACCCGTCCGCGACGCGCGCCGATGCAGCGAGCGCGCGCACGTGCACGCGCAGCGCGCCCTGCGCAGCGCCCGGCTGGATCAGCACGGTGCCGAGGTGGGTCGCGCTCGCGGGCGCCAGCGCACCCGACTCGGGAACGCGCTTGTCGGGCCACAGCGCGCCGGTGTCGTCGTAGATCGAGATGTGGAGCTCGTCGGGCGTGGTCACGCCGTCGGCGACGGACACGTCCAGCAGGACCGCACCCGCCTCCAGCTGCGTGCCGCTCTTGCCGCAACCGGCTGGCGCAGCGAGCAAGATCACAAGCGAAGCGAACCGGCGCAAGGAATGTAAAGGGAAGCGGCGCATGCGAGCGAAAGTCAGCGACGAAGCGTTGCGAGCGAGCCGTCGTGGATGGTCGTGGTGCTGTCGCCGCTCGAAAGCACGATCGCGGTCGCCGCGCCGCCGACGACGACGGCGCCGATCGCGCCCCACAACAACCAGCGGCGCGATGACTTCGGCGCCGGCGCGGCGGCCGGCGCCGTGTCGACGAGGACGGGCGCGCCGTCGGCGGGCGCGGCAGCCGCCGGCGTCGTCGTCACGACCTCCGACTTCTCCTTCGCCTCCGCGTCCGTGTTCGGGTCCGCGGGCGCTTTCCCCGTCTCCTTTTCCTTCTCGAGCAGCCCGTCGATCTCCGTGATCATCGAGCGGACCTGCGGAATCAGCGGCGAGTCGGGCGCGACCAGCACGAACTTCTGATATGTCGCGCGCGCCGCCTTCAGATCGCCCAGCCGTCGCTGGCACTGCGCGATGTTGACCAGGAATCCGGGCAGCGGCTTCGACTCGTACCCTTTCTGATACTCGGCGAGCGCCTCGTCGAACGCGCCGGCTTTGAAGCGCGCCTCGCCCGCCTGGAAGTGCGCGCGCGCCTCCTTTTCAGCTTCGCTCGCGGCCTGGGCGGTCGACGGTGCCGCGGCTGCCATCGCCGCGGCGATCGCCACCGCGATGGCGAGCGTCCTCGCCGTCACTGGTTCCCTCCGCGCGCCGCCTCTTCGAATGGATCGACCGACAATCCGCGCACGACGCGATCGGATTGCCCGCTCTCGGATTGCCCGCGCCCGCGCCCGTGCCGGTGCGACGACGAATGGTGGCGATGGCTCTTGGACGACGATCGGTCTTCTTCGTCGCCCGCCTCGTCCGCCGCTGGCGCGACCGCTGCTTTGGGCGGCGTCTTCGGCGCAGGCTCTGGGATAGGTTCAGCCGTCGGCGGGGTGGGGATGACAGCGGCGGGTGGAGCTTCGCTGCGCTCGTGCGCCTGCGTGCGCCCGCCGCCGCCGCGCACCAGCAGCAGTCCGCCCAGCGCCGCCGTCACCGCCGCCGCGCTCACCACGGCGAGCCCGCGCTGCCAGCTCCATTGCGGCGCGTTTTCGCCAGCCGTCGGCAGCGTGCCCGTTCCCACCACCGAATCCTCGGTCAGCGCCGCCAGCATCTCGGGCGTCACGCTCGACAGCGACTCCTGGCTCTTCGTCAGATCGGAGCCGAACGTCTCGTGCAGCAGGTCCGCGAGCATCCGCGGCTTGAATCCCGTCATCTGCAGGACCGCTTCCAGGTCCTCGGCCATCGCCTGGCCTGTCGGGTAACGAACGTTGCGGTTGCGCGCGAGCGCCTTCATCACGACCGCGTCGAGCGACGCCGGGACGTCGGGCCGCACCGTCGAAGGCGGCGGCACCGGCATCTCGAGCACGTTGTTCAGCGTTTCGAGCTCGCTCTTGCCGCGGAACAGGCGCTTGCCCGCCAGCATCTCCCACAGCACGAC
>DATMZL010001058.1:0-2103 GCA_035607075.1 Polyangia bacterium | reverse complement strand
CGACGGGCTCGACACCGCCACCCCGTTCACCGACACCACGCGCCCCGTGATGGTCGGCGGATGGAGGCAGTTGTCGCTGGCGGTCGGCGACCCGAGCGCGACAGTTCCGCTGCCCAGGCACTGCGTCGTGCTGACCGCCGCCGGCGCCGTGATCGTGGGCGGCGTACCGTCGACGATTGTCACCGTCGCCGTGCACGAGCTGGACTGGCCGCCGCTGGTCGCGGTCAGCGTCACCGTGTGCGGGCCGACGCCCGTGAAGGTGGTGTTCGACAGCGTAAGCGCCGGCGCGCCGCCCGACGCGTCGAAGCTGCCGTTGTCGATCATATCGACCGTGACGGTGCCGCTGCAGGTCGGCCCGGCGACGACGCTGGCGTCCTGGCACAGCGCCGTCGGCGCCGGCGCCGCCGCGCGATGCCAAACGCCGTCCATGCGAATGCCCTCGCCCGGGATGACGAACGACGACACCTTCTGCAGCTGGAAGCCCTGGCACCGCAGATCGCTCTCGACGCTGCGGAAATCGTCGACCGAGTAGCCCTGCACTCCGAAGGCCTGCTCCGGCCCCGGGTGCCAGAGCGCATCGACGCGCACGCCCTGGCCTGGAATGTAGAACGACGCCAGCTCGTCCAGCCGGTAGCCCAGCGCCTGCCGCTGGGCGTGGGCGGTCTGAAAATCGGCGACCGTGTATCCCTGCACGAAGTAAGACGCGCCTGGATCGTGGTGCCAGACGCCGTCGACGCGGACGGTGCCGTCCGAGACGATCCACGACCCGATGTGATCCAGGCGATCGCCCGCCGCCGTGCGCGCCGTATCGAGGGCGACGAAGTCCGCGGGCGAGTACCCCTGCGCCGCCAGCGCGTTGTCGACGTTGGAGTTCTGCTGGAAGAGCGCGTCGACCCGGAAGGTGCCGTCGTTCAGCGGGAACGACTGCAGCTTCTCCAGGCGGTAGCCCTGCGCCTTGTAGTTTGCGAGCGCCGTCAGGTAGTCGCTGTAGAGGTAGCCCTCGATCCAGACCGTCGCCGCGCTCTGCTTGTGCCAGACGCCGTCGACGAGGATCTCGCCTGACGGCGACACGAACGATCGCAGGTCGACAGTCTTCCACCCGTCGGCGCGCACCATCGTGTCCCAGGGCGTGAAGTCGGCCTGCGTCCGGTCATGCGTCCAGGCGTGCGCGTCGCCCTGCGACGTCGTGAACGGCGACGTCGTCACGGCGCCGTAGAGGAAGTCGAACTCGGACCACTGGGCGAAGTAGTTCAGCTGGCTGCCCTTCCAGAACGACGCGCCTTTCTGGTAGTCGCCGGGCGCGAGGTTCGTCCCCTCGAAGTTGCGCGCTGCCCCCTTGTCGTCCACGGACAGGAAGCGCGGGCGCGTCACGCGGCAATCGCCGTCAAAGAACATGTGCCGCAGGCCGTAGGCGGGCTTGCCCGTCCCGCCGGTGTTGGTGCACTTGCCGGCGGCGCACGTCTGGCCGAACGCGCAGGTGTTGCCGCAGCCGCCGCAGTTCCGCGTCGACGTCGTCGTATCGAAGCACCCGACCCCGCCCGGGAAGGGATCAGCGCACTGGGTGGTGCCTGTCGGGCAGGACGCGACGCAGCTTCCCGCGGCGCAAACCTGGCCGGCCGCGCAGACAGTGTTCGCGGTGCCGCACTTCTTGGAGTCGGCGTTGACGATGTGGCACCGCCGATAACCATCCTGCAGCTCGCCCTCGCGGCAGCGCGGCGCTTCGTACCAGTACGCCATGCTGGTGTTCGACTTCGTGCCAGCCGGCGTGGACGGGACGTCGGAATCGTTGAAGTTGAAATAGATGACGCTGTGATCCTGGGGATCGAAGGCGTCGACGAGCGTCACCGGTTTGACCAGCGGCAATCCACCCTCCGGGGGGATCTCGACGCGAACGACGCGCTGCTGCTGCATGCTGCTGGTCGGGTTCTTGTCCTGGTACGCGACCCGGATCTTGCTGCTCGCGCGGTCGTTGCTGATGCGCGAGATCTGGATGTTGTTCTCGAAGCGGTGGATGTCCTCGCCGACGCCCAGCTGGTTCGGGATCGGCATGCCCATCGAGTCCAGCTGGTTGACGATGAACGGGCAGGCGTCGAGGCCGCACGG
>DATMZL010001683.1:0-2558 GCA_035607075.1 Polyangia bacterium | reverse complement strand
CGTAGCTGTGCTCGCCCGCGATCAGCGCGAACACGACTAGCACCGGGTGAATCTTGGCGGCGTTCCCCATGATCTTCGGGTTCAGCACGTTCGCCTCGATCAGGTGGATGAGGATGATCCACGCCAGCACCTCGATGCCCTTCTTCAGATCGAGGTGACCCGACGAGATCAGCGCCACCGCCACGATCGGAAACGACGACAGGATCGAGCCGAAGATCGGGATCAGGCTCATGACCGCGGCGATCGCCGCGAGGAGCAGCGAGTACTTCACCGAGAACAGCCAGAGCCCGACGTACGTGAAGATGCCGTTGATGAGGCAGATGAGCAGCTGGCCGCGGATGACGCCGGACAAGCCGCGGTCGATGCCGACGTAGATGCGGTCGTAGTCGACCTGATAACGCTCGGGCACGAGCGACCGCAGGAAGGCCTGAATGCGATCGAGATCGATCAGGATGAACGCCGCCACCATCAGCACCAGGAAGAGGCGGCCGATGCCGAAGAACACGCCGCCGATGAACTTCTGGACGTACTCGAACACGCGGCGTGTTTCGCCCTCGGTCGACTTCAGGCGCGACGCGATCCACTGCTTGATCGCCCTCTCCACCTTGCCGGCGCCGCCTGTGTCGACGGGCTCGAGCGCGGGCGGCGCGATCAGGTAGGTCCCGTTCTCCATCTGTTTCACCTCGATGTTCACCGCCTCGAGATCGATGCGATACCGGCCACCGGCCAGCGGTTCGACGACGATGGCGCGGGGCGCCAGCGGTTCGTCGGCACGCGAGCCCGAGTCGTCGCCCGAGTCCGCGGGCTCGCCCCCAAAGTGCGCGTCGATCATCGCCCCGACCCGCGGGACCCAGTCCTTGTTGACCTTGGCGAACAGCTTGGGTGCCTCGCCGAACACGTTGGCGAAGTCCTTGCCGATCTTGGGGATGAAGTAGACGCCGAACCAGCCGAGGCCGCTGAGGATGAAGACGTAAAGAATGATGACGGCCGCGCCGCGCGGGAACGGTCGCCCGCCGATGCGCACCTGGTTGGCGCGCGCGACCAGCGGCGCCAGGATGTACGCGACAAGGATCGCGAACAGGAAAGGGAGGATGACCTCCCGGAAGATGTAGACGACGAGGATGCAGAACAGCGCGAAGCCCCATAGCTTCGCGAACTGCCGCAACCACGCGAGGGTGCGCGACGTCGATGTCGTCGTCATCGCACCCTCGCTTATCGGCGCCCGACCAGGGCCGGGCTGTTACGACTCGTCGTCGCTCCCGTCGTCGTCGGACGCAGCGGCCGCCGCCTTCCCCTTCTTCGACTTCCCACCTTGCCCCTTCTCCTGCTTCTCGCCGCTATCGTCGGCCGGCTTGCCGGTCAGCGCCGCCAGCTTGTCGCGCATGACGTCGCCCAGGGTCGCGGTCGGCACGCCGCCCGAGAAGCCCTGCGCATCGGCCAACTCCTCGGCGCGCGCGGCGCCGCGGAACGACAGGCCGATCTTGCGCTCGGCCGTATCGACCGCGATGACCTCGGCCTTCAGCGTCTGGCCCGGCTTCACGAACGTCTTCGCGTCCTCGACCCGCTCCTCGGAGAACTCCGAGACGTGGATCAGGCCCTCGACGCCCTTCTCGATCTCCACGAACGCGCCGAAGTCGAGCACCTTGATGACCTTGGCGTCGACGATCTTGCCCGCCGGGTAGTCGTACGGGATCCGATCCCACGGATCGGGGACCAGCTGCTTGATGCCCAGCGACACCTTCGGCTTCTCGCCGTCGAAGTCGATGTTCAGCACGACGGACTCGACCTCGTCACCCTTCTGGTAAAGCTCCGACGGGTGCTTCACGCGCTGGGTCCACGACAGATCCGACACGTGAACGAGGCCGTCGATGCCCTCCTCGATCTCCACGAAGATGCCGAAGTCGGCGATGTTGCGGACGACGCCCTTCACGACGGTGCCGGGCGGGTACTTCTCCTTCAGCGAAGCGAACGGGTTCGGCTCGAGCTGCTTGATGCCGAGGCTTATGCGATTTTGGCGCGGGTCGATGTCGAGCACGACCGCCTCGACGGTGTCGCCGACGGCCACCACTTTGGATGGATGCTTGACCCGCCTGGTCCACGACATCTCGGAGATGTGGACGAGGCCTTCGATGCCCTCCTCCAGCTCGATGAACGCGCCGTAGTCCTTCAGCGACACGACCTTGCCGCGCACGACCGTGCCGGGCGGGTACTTGGTCTGCGCGTGGGTCCACGGATCCTCGCTGATCTGCTTGAGGCCCAGCGAGACCCGCTCGGTGTCGGCGTTGAACTTCAACACCTTCACGCGGACGTGGTCGCCGACCTGGAACAGCTCGGACGGGTGCGTGACGCGGCCCCACGACATGTCCGTGATGTGGAGCAGGCCGTCGATGCCGCCGAGGTCGATGAAGGCGCCGTACTCGGTGAGGTTCTTGACGATACCCTCGACGATCTGGCCTTCCTTCAGCTTCTCGAGCGTCTGCTCCTTCATCTCGGCGCGCTCCTTCTCGAGGAGGACGCGACGCGACAGGACGATGTTGCCCCGCTTTTCGTTGAACTTG
>DATMZL010001216.1:0-9467 GCA_035607075.1 Polyangia bacterium | reverse complement strand
AGCGCAAGGCGTGCGCCTACCTCCGGCCGTGCCCGTACGCAATCGTCGTGGCTCCCACCGGAGACGCCGCGGCTGGCGACGTCAACTTCTCGGCCGAGGGCGGATTCCCGAGCGCAGTTTCGTGGCTCGTGCAGTTGAGTCAGGACTCGACCGGCGTCCTGACTCTCAGACTCCGGCGCGTGGCGACCTTCGGCGGCGTGCCTACGAACAACACACTCGTTCTGACCGGCCTCACGCTGCAGGACGTCGTGGACTGGATCTGCTCATCGACGGTGGCGAGCGCCGCCAAGGAGTGGCGGGCCCAACTCGTGCCGGGTGCTGGTGCGTACGTGCCAGCCACGAATCTGGCCCCCAGCCACATCGACGTCGCCGGTTGTTCGAACGGCACGCCGTCGACCACGCTGACCGTCTCGAGCACAGCGGACTTGGCCGAGGGCATGCTCATCAACGACGTCGCGTGGGCTGCTGGCACCTACATCAAGACCAAGGTCAACGCGACGACGCTCACGATGAGCCAGAACAGCATCGGAGCCTCTGGCCCGGCGCGCATCATGGAGTTCTACTGCGAGACGTCGGACACCAACTTCTTCACCGACGCCACAGCGCACTCGCAGTTCGGCAACATGCTCTCGATCGGCAATGCCTGCCCGGTCGTGCTCGCCTTCAAGGAGAGCTACCTCGCTGGCTTCCCGACCGACAAGCGCGACTGGATGATCACCGCGGGCGGCGCGACCGACCGCCCATACGGCGCGAACATCTACCATTCGTCGCCCGGCTGCCGCCGCACCGTGGAGTCGGACGCCGGCATCTTCATGGGCGGCGCTCCGCTCAAGCGCGGCTGCATCATCTTCTGCTCGAACTGGATCGGCTACGTCGTCAACTCGAGCCAGAATGCCACGGGCGAGGACGTCGACTACCGCACGATCTGGCTCGACAAGGGCCACGGCTGCAAGAGCCCGTACTCGATCGTCTTCGGGAACAACTGGGCCGGCTGCTGGCGCGACGACGGCTTCTGGATCACCGACGGTGAGCGTTCGGCCGTGATCTCAGAGGCGCATTTCAGGCTCAATGAGGGCGTTGGTGTAGGCGAACTCGCCTACGAGGCGCTCCAGTGCAACAACGCCGCGGCCGCCGACACCGACGACTACTACATGCACGCGAGCTACGACGGTGGCGTCCTGCGGCTCAACTACCGCGTGAGCGCGGGAGTCTTCGCCACCGTCTCCTACGACGCTACGTTGGCGATCGAGAAGATGGGCATCGCGCAGATGTTGCGTCAGGATGGCTCGCCGTTCGGCTGGTCGACCCGCTGCTCCTACTCATGGCGCTCGTTCGCCGCGGGCTGCGGCGGCGCGATGGGCGCGGTCCGCAAGTCGGACGGCCTGCACCTCTACCAGTGCGACGACAAGAACGACAAGACCCGCGGGGGCCTGCTGCAGGAGTTCGAATCGACCGGGGCCTACCTGGACGGCGCGGATCCGGTGGTCTGGGATCTCTACGGTCCCACAGACATGGCTGGCAAGCTCAGGAAGTCGTGCTTGGCGGGGCCCATCACCCTGCTCTATAAGAACACAGTCTCGTCCGGGGCCTCGGGCGTGACGGGGACGATCTACCGCAACCAGGCGCGGACGGCGTCGTCGACGATCGCAATCCCGATCACGCCGACGACGGACATCTTCACTCGCAAGGTCGTGAACACGCCGCTGGCGACCAGATCCCCGAGCGAACTGCAGGAGTTGCGACTCCATGGCGGCGCGCTCGCGGCAGAGCAGGTCTTCGAGATCACCGGAGGGATGTTCCCGGTGGACACCCTGGACCTGGTGACCTGAAAGGGGCAGCCATGGCGGCAGGACTGGCAACTGTTGGCGCGACGGATGGGGACCGAATCCGAGGCCTCATCCGGCAGCGGTACATCCCGCAGCCCGCGCCGCGCGTCTCGCTGCCCGACGCCACGGCGTCGGTGACGACGGGGCCGTCAGGAGTCCAGATGCAGCCGGCCTCGCGCGACCGCTACGCCGGCATGCCGGCGCCCGCTCCGGCCGCGCCGGCCGCCGTCACGAACTGGAAAAACCCCGGAGACATCATTCGGCCGCCGGTCGTCGCTGGAGCTCCGAACTGGAACCGCCTGAACCAGTCAGGCAACAGTCTGCCGGGCAACATTAACTTCGGGTCCGGCTTCATGGGCACGATCAACGACATCCTCCGCAACTACTTGGGCGGCGGTGCCTACAGCGACCAGCCGAACCAGGCCATCCTCGACTCCGTTCTGAGCCTCGCGCTTGGCGATGCGGGCGCCGCCCGCGACCGCGCGGTGCTTCAGGCGGAGAACCTAGGCAGCGATCCGGCCTCGATGGCGAGCTACGGCGCGCAGGCGGACCTACAGGGGCAGGGCGACGTCGCCCATGCGCTCAACAGCGCGTCACTCGGCGAACTAACGCACCAGCGCGACTTCGGGCAAAGCCTGCTGATGGCACTGCTCGGTGGACAAGGCAAGCAGAACGAGTACAACCCCACGAGCGGAGCCCAGTGGGTGAATGCGATCGCAAATCTCGTCGGCGCTGCCAACCCATACGGGCACCACTAGTGAACTACGACGACATCCTCCGGCTGGCGCACCTGGCATCCGGCGTGTCGACGGGGCCGCTGCCACCGCCTCCAGTGGCTCAGGGAATCGCTCAGCCTGCTCCAGTTCCGGCCCTACAGGGTACGCCGCCGATGCCGTACATTCCGGGGTCCGCAGCACCTGGCGACATCCACGCGCTGTCGAACCAGGTCATGGGACCGCCCGGCTTTCTCGAGCGCGTGCAGGATGTCGGACGCGCCGTTCCGCTAGCGACGCCGATCACGAGCCTCATCGATCTGGCTGGGTCCATCGTCCGCCGGGGGCGCTCCGGCTACCAGGATCTCGAGCAGCGCCAGTCGATCGACAAACTGCAGCAGCAGATCGACGAGGAGGTGCGGCAGGCCAATCTCTCCGACAAGCGCGCGAACCTGACAGCGCGCGCGGCTGCAATCGCACAGCGCATCTCGGAGGCGTCGCAGCGGCACGATTCGCTGGTTTCCCAGCGCGACGACCTGAAGGCGAAGGGGCTGCTCAGCGCGCAGTCGGAGGCCGACTACAACAAGCAGATCAACGCGTGGCGACAGCGCTATGCCGACTTGTCGACGACTCAGTCGCGGATCCTCAACGATCCGCTGCTCGCGGAGCAGGCAGGCTCGCCGGAGGCTTCGACGCCCGGCTTGCCCGCGACGCCGCTTGATGCGATCACCGCCCGTTCTGCAGCCGAGGCGCGAGGGACCGCGAGCGTCAAGGCTCCGGGGGAAAACCCGGAGGACCAGTTCTCGCACTACGGCGACATCACCTACTTCGACCCCAACATGGTCAAGGAGGCGAAGCTCTCGGACCAGACTCGAGCGCTCGCCAACAAGCGCGGCATCCCGGTGATCAAGGACGGCGAGCAGAAGTTCGCGGCATTCTCCGCGGCGCGAGCCAACCTGGCGCACACGATGATCGAAGCGAGCATGTTCCTGCCCGACCATCCGCTGGACGGCCCAGAGATCGCGAAGAACTGGCTCGGGCAGTTCAACAACGACCAGATTCGCGGATTCGAAGCGACCCGCGCGTCAGCCATCGAACTCGTGCAGGCGGCGGCGAATCTCGGCACGGGAAACCGGATCACGACCGTCGAACTCACGAACATTCTCAACAGCGCATTCCCGCGGCTGCCGCACGTCGAGTTTGCGATGAACGGGCTTGTGCCGATACCGACTGGATTCGATCCCGGCGACTGGAAGGGCAGCGCAGCGGTGAAGGCTGCGACTATCGCGAACCTGCTCGACAACGCTCAGGACGCGATCCTCGGGAAGCCGGGAGCAGAAGACGAACTCATGAACGCGATCGATAAGTTGCGCGACACGGCGCCGGGGACCGTGACCCCACCCGGCGACATCCCTGCCGCGCCGACTGCTCCTGCGTTCAACCCCGCAGCCAGGGGCACGCCGCTGGCGCCCGACCCGAACTTCGACCCGGCCGCCCGCGGCCAGAAGATAGGCACCACGGTCAAGAAGCACACCCGCGCCCTACCGCAGCGCGCTGACACCACGAGGTCACGATGAGCGGACAGGCAGACAGCGTCGACGTCGTCGGGCCGGCGGGAAAGTTCCGCATCTCGAGGTCTGACCTCGAGCTCTACCGGACCAACCACTACTATCCGGTCGGAGAACAGCCGCCTGCGGACAACCCGACGTCGCCCGGCTCGGTGCCCGAGGGCGTCATCCCCGGCCTCGGCGGTGCTGTCCCCATGCGTCGCCAGGTCGCCGCCATGGATCCGTGGGGCCTGCCGAAGGCCGTCGCACAGGGCGCTGCGACCATCGGCACCTCCGCGATGCTCGGGCCCGAGGCTGGACTCATCCAGAAGATGATCGCGGCCTACCTGGCGAGCACGGGAGCCCACATGGCGGTCAAGGGCGCGAGCGGCGGCGAGATTGGACCCGGTGACCTCGGGGCCGGCGTGCCAGACGCGCTCGCGATGGGAGTCGGCGGCGCGATGGAAGGCGGCATCGCCGGTCAGGGCGAGAGGGGACTCGCGCGGTCGTACCGCGTCCCGAACTCGGCCGCCGCCGAAGCCCGCGACATCGCCTCGCAGCAGGCCACGAGGCTCGCCGGCAGGCCGACCAGCATCCCGGCGCACATGGCCGACCCGGCGCAGCAACTGCGGGACATGGGCATCGTGCCAGGGCCTCCCGTCCAGAGCGGCCTGTTCAGGAACGTCGCCCCGGAGACAGGCTCGCTCGCCATGGAGAGGGTCGCTGCGGCCCCCATGGATGAGCGGAACCTGCTGCTCCAGGCCTTCGACAACTCCGGGGTCAGGGCCACGCGGCAGACATTCTCCGGCAGCCCCTACGTCACCGAGGCCCGCGAGGCGATCCGTCGGAGCACCAACGGCGATGCCGGCGTCAAGACGTTCAACAAGATGCTCGACGACTATATCGCTGGCGGGACGGAGCAGAGTTTCGGCAACCCGAAGGGCAATGTGCCCATGGGCAAGGGCAACCCGATGCGCAGGATGGGCCCTGCGGAGTGGGAGTCCGACAAAGAGCTCTGGGCGAAGTCGTCGAAGTACGGGAGCGACCCGGAGACGCAGGCGATTAAGGCGCGCCTCAACCGGGCGCTCACTGACGCCATGCGCGACCACATCGAGTCCCTGACGCCAGCGCTGGATGCGCAGGGCAGGCCGATTCCCGGCGGCGTCGGCCGCATCGAGTCGCTCAACCGCCAGTACCAGACCACGCTCCCGCAGACGGACGTCATCCGGAACGCCGAACTGAACCCGCCGCCGCCACCCGGTTTCTCCCTCAGGGATTGGACCGGCGGGATGCCCTACAACGAAGCCGGGCGCGCCGGTCTGGCCCTGAGCAGCCCGTCGGGCATCCCGCGGACGGGCGCTCGAGTAACCCCGGAAGCCCTCCTGACCATAGGCCGCCTGATGGCCCTCTACGGGGCGCATCCGCACCGCTGATGCTATAAGGACCGCGACCGCTCAACCCAAGAAAGGAGTCAGCATGAAGATGATCCGCATCGCGGCCGCCTGCCTGACGCTGGCTCTGGCGGCGACGGTCCACGCGCAGGGGTATTCGCTCGGCTGGGGCCAGAAGCCGACGCCGACACAGAGCGGGACGAGCGTCCAAGGCACGGTGAAGCCGAGCATCGTCGGCGGGGTCAAGACCGCCGACTCCACGGGAACGCCACTCCAGTTCGACGCCAACGGTCGACTCTACGTGACCGAGGGCGCGCCGTCGGCCAACAACTACTCGTTCCAGCCCAGCGTGATCTCCGGGATCTTCATCCCCGTGAATGACGCCGCCAACGTGACTGGCCTGCGCGAGAATCGCGACTCTACGTCCGTCATCGACTGCCGCGGCTACAACCGCGGGGCACTGCTCCTGTTCCCCAGCGCGACGACGCCAACCGATGCCGGTGGCGGATCGGCGGATTCGCTAGGCGCTCAAGTTCTCGCCATGGAGGTCCGCGGGCACTCGGGCGCTGTGGCCGACTCGCAGAGCACGTTCACTTGGCGCGAGGACACGCGCATCCCGTGGTCAGTGGCGCCGGCGGTTCCGCCAGCGGTCGACACGCTGGGCGGACTCAACGATGCCGTCAAGTTCTACACCGAATCCGGAAACGCCACCGGCATTCGAACCCGCGTGCTCCCAACTGAACGCGCAATCGTTCTCTCTGGCATCCGCAACAACGACGGAACTGCGGCCGGCGTCGGAACGGGAACGACGCGCGGCAGGTTGATCTTTCTCAACAAGCCGGCTGCATCCGGCGGATTGGGACTGCCGCCATTCTTGTCCGTCAGGCTGCGCTCGGTGGCTACCTACATCTCGGTTCGCGGCGGTACTGCGGGGCTCGCGGCAACGGACTCGACGAAAGACTTGCCCATGCGGCTGCGCGGCGACCTCGTGCTCTGGAGGGAGTGACGATGCGTAGAGCGCTCGCGCTTCTCCTCATCGCGTTGGCCGTCCCCGCACAAGCCGGTCGGGTGCTCGTCATCCGCCAGGGACCGCCAGCGAACAGCGAGGCTTCGAACGTTCCAATGCGTCAGCTGGGGAACGTCGAAGCGGTCCTCAAGGCGTTCGGCGTGCAGTACGACGTCGTCAACCAGATCGCCGTCGCGTCCTGCGCAACATGCCCGGCGACCAACGTTAGCCAGGCGGCGATCCGCACCGGGCTCGTATCGTGGAGCACCACGGGCACGACTCAGACCCAGTACGCCGGAATCATTCACATGGGGTTCACGGCGAACGGCAATGGCGCGCCGGCTACCGCGAGGGTCGCGGGCTACAACCCGGACACGCTGACGCTCGCGCGTAGCTCGGGTGGCGTTACCACGACCTGGCCGCAGATCCCGACGATCTTTTTCGGGATCGGGAATGTCTCCTCTGGCAGCATCTTCGCCTCAACGGCGACGTGCTCGACCGGCGTCGTCGGCACGATGGCCGGCCTCTCAAGCCTCAAGTCCGACATGGCCTTCCACCTGGTCGGTCGGCCCGAGGTCTGGAAATCGGGATATAACTCCGGCGGCAACGGGCAACATGCGTACTTCCATGCCGGAGCCAACGGGCTCACGATCACCGCCACGGCCCCAGGCGTCACGAAGGCCAGAGTTGTCTACGGCGCGTCCGCTTCCGCGGTTCGGGACAGCGGCAGCTTCTACTGCAACGATTGCGACTCGCTCTTCACTCCGGGCGGCACCTACTTCTCTTCGCCCGCCTCAGACTCAGCGGTGATCTGGACGCGGGAGCGGTACAGCGGCGACCCAGCCCCGCTGATCTTCGCGCTGCCGACGTGCATGGGGAACAACGGCATCGGCGACATCACCCTGATTGCGATGGCCGTAGCCATCATGGACTCCGCCTCAGGGGGGCAGATCATTGGGCAGACGCCTACCTGGCGGCCGTCGAGGATGGGATTCGTCGTCTCCGGGGCCATGAGCCATTCGTTCAGCCAGAGCAGTTTCAACGGGGTAACGTCCTCGTTCGGCTGGAACATCCACGGCGGCGGCGCAGCCGACTCGACCTACATCAAGCAGGGCATCGACTCGTTGGCGTCGCTCGGTGTGCCGGTGCTTGTGACCGTGAACGTCGATTCCATCGCCAGTTATCCGAACGAGAAGTCGTGGTGGTCGCGGCGACTCCCGACGGCGAGGTTCTCTCCGGAGTCGCGCGTCTACACCGATTCGCTGAACGTGAATGGCGGGGAAACCAGCGCCAACCGCTACACGTCCCCTGATGTCTTCGGGATATATCGCAGTCGGCAACTCATTACTCCGGCGCGTTACGACTTCTGCACCCTGTGCGGCGATGCTGACTCCACGTTGTCCTGCCAGGTCAGTTTCATGAAGGGCCGCCTGGATTCGGTTCCTGAGTTCCGCGGCCGAATGAGTAGGACGATCATGGCGCCGTGGTTCGACTACATCCCGAGGAACTTCAACCGCAACAGCATGCCAGACCCAGACTCGTTCGCGGTCGCTCTCTGGCGGTCGGGGTTCGACACCGCGATCAACGGAACGATGCACGTCTATTCGACGCCCAGTTTGTCGTGGGGGCTCGCGACTGGCGGGGCCCCGAATATCGGCCAGACAACCTTTAGCCCCGGCACGTGGTACCCGAACCCCCGCACGCAGATCATCAAGACCTCCAGTGGGCAGCAACTGTCGCAGTTCAAATGGCTGAACATGCGCCATTTCGACGAAGACATCTTCGGCAGTTCGCCCTTTGCCCACGACATCATCGGTGAGTTCTGGGAGGGCTTCTTCGCGCAGCCGTGGTACATACAGGACGTGCCGTACTGGAACCACGTCATGCGCGCGAGGCTCAACGTTGTACTGGTGCGCCCGGCCGACCTGGGCTGCGCTGTGGCCGGAGCCACGGTCCCCGTGGCGTCGCGCCCCGGCTTCTACTTCATTAAGTACGTGGTGAATCAGGTGCGAGCGATCAATAAGTTGGCAGGCCGCACGGTGATCAGCTTCGCCTACCCCGAGGACATCGAGCCTTGAAGCGCATCCTCGTTGCATTGGCGCTCCTATTTGCCGTCCCGGCTTGGGCGGCGAACAGCATCTCCATAGATTCCATCGCGACGTACGCGACCTACCACAACATCGGAGTCAGGATCTACTTCAGCGGCGACGACGACTCCAACGCCACGGTGCAGCTTGGGATTCGGCATGCGGACCGGCGGGCGGGGGAGGACACGCTGACGCTGTTCCGGAGCACCAAGAACGGCGGCGGCACGTCCGCGAGCAACGGGATCAACGGCGCCGCTGGAAGCGTCAGGAAGTACTACGCCACGAGCGCCATGATGTGCGGCGCGGACTCTCTGTTCCATTTCTTCCTGACGGTCACCGATCCCGGCGGCTGCACCAACTGCCCGACTGACTTCGCTAACCCCAGAACACCGACGTTCATGGCGCGGACCGCGGTCAACAACACGACCGCCAGACTCGCCAGCCTGCCAAAAGGCAAGCAGATCTGGATGAGTCCGTTTGGCGACGACGCGAATAACGGACTCGACTCTGCCCATCCACTAGCGACGTTCGGGGCGGCCGTCGCCGCGATGACGACGGCCGGCGACCAACTCAGGCTCGCGGCCGGGACGTACTACGTCTCGGACACCGACTCGCTCGGCGTCTCCGCGGACTCCAAGAACGGCACAACCTCGAAGTACTACAGCGTCGTCGGCGACCCCGGAGGAGTCACGATCTCCGGCGCGGACAGGGGTTCTCTCGACCCGGCGTTCTGGACCTGCCAGGACATCGGCGGCGGCGTCATGGCCTACAGGAGGGGCCTCTTGACGGCGGCGTGGCCGCGGGAGATGACGCTCGGTGACACCACGCGACTCTATCCATACACGAGCTTCTATCACTTCCTCACCGATCCTCTCGGCGTCGTCCATGACTTCGGCG
>DATMZL010001454.1:0-4358 GCA_035607075.1 Polyangia bacterium | reverse complement strand
CCGCAGCTGGGAGACCACCGTGTCGGCGGCCGACAGGCCGATTGTTCGCTCCGACCTGCAGGCAGCCACCGACAAGGTCGAACGCGACGTTCACGGCGCGCGCAAGGACGGAACGCCGTTCGACATGCAGCTGGGGGTGGTGCCGGTGATCGACCTGCACGGCACGCGGCCGGGGCCGAAGGGCCACTACTTCTACATGCGCGACCTGACGGAACGGCGTCGCATGGAGAACCAGCTGATCTTCGCGGGCCGGATGGCTGCGGTGGGAACGCTGGCGGCCGGGGTCGCCCACGAGATCAACAACCCGCTCGCGTACATCGTCGCGAACATCGACTTCGTTCGCCAGCAGGTCACGACGTTCGCTTCACGGGTCATTCGCCTGAGCAACTTGAACGGGGACATGGGGCGCTCGCTCGACGAGGCAGGCGAGGCGCTGGCGGAGGCGCGCCAGGGCGCCGAGCGCGTGCGCAACATCGTGCGCGATCTCCGGGTGTTCGCCCGCGGCGACGAGGACCAGAGCGGGCCGGTCGCCTTGCGCCGGGTCCTGGATTCGTCGATCAACATCGCGTGGAACGAGATCCGGCACCGGGCGCGGCTGGTGAAGGACTACGGCGACACCCCGATGGTCGAGAGCAACGAATCTCGCCTCGGCCAGGTGTTCCTGAACCTGCTGTTGAACGCGGCGCACGCGATCCCCGAGGGCGAGACCGAGCGAAACGAGATTCGCGTCAGCACGCGCACGGACGGCCGCGGCTACGCCGTCATCGAGATCCGCGACACTGGCGTCGGCATCCCGCCCGAGATCCGCGATCGGATCTTCGATCCGTTCTTTACGACGAAGCCGGCGGGCGAGGGGACGGGGCTGGGCCTGTGGATCTGCAGCGGCATCCTCAGCGCGCTGGGCGGCGAGATCACCGTCGACAGTGACAGGGGGCGGGGGAGCGTGTTTCGGGTGTCGCTGCCCGCCGTCGCGATGGAGACCCCGACGCTGGCGGCTGCGCACCCGCCCGTCGAGGTCGGCGCGCCGGGTGGGCGGCTGCTGATCGTCGATGACGAGCCGATGATCCTGGGCGCGTTGCGACGGTCGTTCGCGTCCGATTACCACGTCACGTGCGTGGGCGACGGGCGACGCGCGCTGGAACGCATGCGCGCGGGCGAGCGCTACGACGTCATCCTGTGCGATCTCATGATGCCCGAGATCACCGGGATGGACCTGTACGCCGAGCTGGCGCACGTCGCGCCCGAGCAGGTCGACAGGATGGTGTTCGTGACGGGCGGCGCGTTCACGCCGCGGGCGCGCGAGTTCCTGGAGAGCGTCCCCAACGCGCGCGTCGAGAAGCCGATCGATTTTCAGAATCTGAAGCTGCTGCTGCGCAACCTCCGTCGGTAACGGTTATCCTTCCGGCATGCTGATCGGCGTCCCGAAGGAGATCAAGACGCGCGAGTACCGTGTGGCGGCGACGCCGGCGGGCGTGCGCCAGCTGGTGGCCCATGGTCATCGTGTGCTCGTCCAGCACACGGCGGGGGAGGGGAGCGGCATCACCGACGAGCAGTACGTCGCCGCCGGCGCCACGATCGTCTCCGGCGCGGCCGAGGCGTGGGGCGCCGACATGGTCATCAAGGTCAAGGAACCCCTGGCGGCGGAGTACCGCTATTTCCGCGACGGGCTGATCCTGTACACGTACCTCCACCTCGCGGCGGAGCCGGCGCTGACGCGCGAGCTGGTAAAAGCGAAGGTGGCGGCGGTCGCGTACGAAACCATCGAGACCGCCGACGGACGCCTGCCGCTGCTGCGTCCGATGAGTGAGGTCGCGGGCCGCATGGCGGTCCAGGTGGGCGCGATGTGCCTGGAGAAGGAGCGGGGCGGGAAGGGCGTGCTGCTGGGCGGCGTGCCGGGCACGCGGCGCGGGCGCGTCGTCATCCTGGGCGGCGGCGTCGTCGGGCGCAACGCGGCGACGATCGCGATCGGAATGGGCGCGTACGTCACCGTGCTGGACGTGCGCGCCAAGACGATGGGCTATCTCGAAGACGTGTTTGGCAGCTCGATCGAGACGCTGTACTCGAATCCCCACAACATCGAGGAGTCGGTGCGGCGCGCGGACCTGGTGGTGGGCGCGGTGCTCGTGCCGGGGGCGGTCGCGCCCAAGCTGGTCACCGAATCGATGATCACGGAGATGGATAAGGGCAGCGTCGTCGTCGACGTGGCGGTCGATCAGGGCGGCTGCATCGAGACGTGCCGCCCGACCGATCACGATCACCCGACGTACGAGGTGCACGGCGTGGTCCATTACTGCGTGCCGAACATGCCGGGCGCCGTCGCGCAGACCAGCACCTGGGCGCTGACCAACGTCACCATCGAGTACGCGCAGCGGCTCGCCGATCTGGGCGTCGCGCGCGCCGTCACCGAGGACGCCGCGCTGGCGAAGGGCGTGAATTGCTACGCCGGCAACGTGACCTGCTCACCCGTCGCCCTCGCCCACGGCCTTCCCTACAGCCCCCTGACCGCCCTCCTCAAGCTGAGCTGATCGCGCTACGGCGTGCAGCCCGAAGCCGTGCACGTCATCGACGCGCACATCTCGGTCATCATCGCGCCGTTACACAGGCCGCCGCCGTCGCAGTACGTGCGCGTGAAGTTCGTGCCGTCGCACGACGTCGCGCACTGCGTGCTCCCGTCGCGGTACGCGCAGGTTCCACCGGCGGCGCAGAGGCCGTTGGTGCCGCAGACCGACGTGTCCAGGCCGGCGCAGTACGGCGTCGGGTCGGGGGCGCCCGCGTTCACGACGTGGCAGGTCCCCTCCATCGTCGGGAATGCGCAGGTCTGGCACGACGGGCACGAGCTGGTTGTGCAGCAGACGCCGTCGGTGCAGTGGGTCATCGACCCCATGTAGAGGCCGCATTCGCCTTCGCGCGTGCAGGTGTCGCCCAGTACGCGCTTCACCTTGCAGACGCCGCCGTCGCAATAGTGCGTGCCCGCGCACTGCGTGTCGTCGGTGCATGACGGGCGGCAGCTGGTGCCTCCGCAGGTGTACGGTGCGCAGCTCTGCGTCGCCGGGATCGAGCAGCTGCCCATGCCATTGCACGTGGCGCGCGGCTGGACGGTGAAGGCGTCCGCGCAGAACGGGGCGACGCATTCGGTGAGCGCCGAAGCCTTCGTGCAGGCGCCGCCTGTGCAGGTGCCGGTGTTGCCGCACGGCGGGCTGGCGGGGCAGAGGCCGTGCAGCTCGAACGCGCCGTCCGTGAGGTTGCCGCACGAGCCGGACGCGCACGTTTGACAGGTCCCGCACGCCGACGAATTGCAGCAGATGCCGTCGACGCAGAAGCCGGTCGTGCACTCGTGTCCGAGCGAGCAGGCGCTTGTCGGCTGCGGCGTCTTCTTGGGCTGGCACGTCCCGTTCGGCCCACCGTCGCAGTAGGAGCCGCTGGCGCAGTCGCCGTCCTGGTTCACGTTGTAGTTGCACGTGGTGAGGCAGGCGGTGCCCGCGCCGTTGCAAACGTAGCCGCCGCAGCTGACCGGGATCGCGGTGCTGCAGTTTCCGCTGCCGTTGCAGTACGACTGCGCCTGATACATCCCGTTGATGCACGAAACCTGCGGACCGCAGGGCGTCGTGGTCGCCTGCTGCTGGCAAGCGCCGTTCGTGCACAGACCCGTGTTGCCGCACGAACCGCTGTTCGAGCAGCGGCTGTGCGGCTCGCCGGCGGGCATGTTGACGCCGACGTTCGAGCAGGTGCCGCTTCCGTTCAGGTTGCACGCCTGACACGTCGGGCAGCTGCCGGCCGAGCAACAAACGCCGTCCGTGCAATGACTGCTGGTGCACTGGTTGTCGGCGGTACAGGCCGCGCCGTTTGCGCCCTTCGCGGTGCAAACTCCCGGCGTCGTCGCGTTGCCGGTGCAATAGAGGCTGGTGCTGGCGCAGTGCGCGTCGGACGTGCAGCTGTTGCGGCACGTGGTCCCGTTGCAAACGTAGTTGCCGCAGCTCATCGTCGGGGCCTGGCTGCAGGAGCCGGTCCCCGAGCAGCGCGAGGGCGGCTGATACGTCCCGTTGGTGCACGACTCTGCCTGGCCGCACGAGACGGACGTGGGCTGCTGCTGGCAGGCGCCGTTCCCGTTGCAGAAGCCGGTGTTGCCGCAGGGTGGGCTGGCCGTGCAGTTCGGGGGATCGGCGGTGTTGTTGGGGACGTTGGAGCACGTCCCGCTGCCGTTGAGGCTGCACGACTGGCAGATGGGGCAGCTGGAGGTGGTGCAGCAGACGCCGTCGGTGCAGTTGCCGGCGGCGCATTCCTTCGCGGCGCCGCACGTGACGCCGTTCGCCTTCTTGGCGACGCAGCTGCCGGGCGTGCCCGTGGTGCCGGTGCAGTAG
>DATMZL010001453.1:0-6534 GCA_035607075.1 Polyangia bacterium | reverse complement strand
GCACGTACACCGAGATCCTCCGCGCCGAGGCCGTTTTGGATCCGACGTGCGGGAAGGTCTTAACGGGCACGCTCGCGCCCGGCACCCTCTGCTACTTCAGTGAAGAATGCGCCAACGGCGGCACGTGCGATCGGCCGAGCTGCACGGGCGGCGAAGCCTGCTGCGCCGGCACGTGCGTGCCGGCGCCGATCATGGTTCAGGCGGGCGGCGACTGCGGGACGGCAAACACCGAATGCGTGACGGGTACGCATTGCGCTCCGAACCTGCAGACCGCGTCGGCCCTGATCTGCGAACCGAACCTGGCAGCCGGCGCCGCGTGCACGACCACCGCCGACGCGTGCGCGGTCCCGTACAGCTGCGTGGCGGCGGACCCGACCGTCAGCGCGGGCATGTGCACCGCGCCGGCGGCGACGGGCGAAGCGTGCGGGACGACGAGCGAGTTCAGTTCGCTCTGCAACGACCTCCGCGACGCGTGTGACGCCAGCACGGGCGTTTGCGCGCGTCGGACGCCGGTCGGTGGCGCTTGCTCCGCGCTGGTGGCAGGCGCGTGCGTCGGGACGGCGGTCTGCGACGGGACGACGTGCGTCGCCCGCGGTGGCCCGGGCGCAGCGTGCGATCCGACGCTGTCGACGCCCTGCCTCGCTCAGCTCCAGTGCGACCCGAGCATGCACTGCACGCTGCCGACGAAGGGCGCTTCGTGCCGATGATCGCCTGACCCAACGATCGGGCGCGCCTCAGAGCGCGCCGCAGGCGACGCGGCTTCCCATCGTCGCGATGCAGGTGCCGGGAGAGCAGAGCGGCGCCGCGCACGTGCAATCGACCGCCGCCGCGCAGCCGGCGGGCCGCGCCTCGCACGAATACGTCACCGGACAACCGCCGATGCAACCCGGTTGCCCCGTCTCCGGGCAGGTCGCCGTCGCGGTGGATCCCGTCGGGCAAGTGCCCCCGTCGGGAACGGGCGTGCACGTGGACGTGCCGCAACCCTGCACGCTGACGCACACCTCGGTGACCGCGCACGCTGCCGCATCACCGCAGGGTGCGGGCGTCGCCGCGTCGGTCGCCTGGCTACCGCCGCCGGAACCGCACCCGATCGCCACGACGCCCACGCCGGCGGCGATCAACACGAACGCAACGGCCGTCGACGATCGCGTCGTCATCACGGGAAATGCTAACACGGCCTCCGCGGCGGGACGCGACCGGGCTTGCTGGAATTCCATCGCGGTGTATTACGGTAGGCGTGTCTTCGGTCGCAAGTTGCGTCAATTCCGCGTGGTGGTCGGGGCGATCGCAGATCGCGGCGCTGGTCGGCGTCGTCGCGCTCGCGCACGCGTGGGGATGCGGCGGCGATAGCGTGACGTCCACGCCGGGAACAGGCGGCGGATCGGCGCGCGGCGGATCGGCGGGCGGCGAAGCGGGCGGTACGACCGGCAGCGCCGGTACGAGCGGCGGCGCGGGCACGAGCGGCGACGCAGGCACGACGGGCGGCGCGGGCACGATCGGACACGGCGGTACGACCGGCAGCGCGGGCAGCGGCGCGACGGGCGCGGCCGGCCGCGGCGGCGTCAGCGGAATGTCCGGAAGCAGCGGTGGCGCTGGCGCGGGCGGCGGCACCGCTGGCGCAGGCGGCGCGACCGCGACAGGCAACGCAGGCTCCGGCGGCGGTGGCGGTGGTGGCCGAGGAGGACGCGGCGGTACGACCGGCGCAGCGGGCGCGGGTGGCCGCGGCGGCACGGGTGGCGGCGGCGGCGCGGGCACGACCGGCGTGGGTGGCGGCGCCGGCGCCGCCGTCGGGATGCAGCCGTACAAGGGCGTGGCCAACTCGCCGTGCGCGGCGCGGACGATACTGGGCGTGACCTGGTACTACAACTGGGCGCAGA
Organism: Polyangia bacterium; assembly: GCA_035607075.1. Classification (GTDB taxonomy): domain Bacteria; phylum Myxococcota_A; class Polyangia; order Fen-1088; family Fen-1088; genus JADGRB01. The sequence continues at coordinate 4,657 of DATMZL010001453.1, read as the reverse complement.
CCGAATCCGAGCCGTGCAGCAACGGTCAGGGCGGCCAGTTCGTGCCGATGATCTGGGGCCACACGGGCAACGAGCAAAGCGCGACGGGCATCGCCAATTCGATCACCTCGTTCGTGAACAAGAACTACGCGTTCGTGCTGGGCTTCAACGAACCGGACAACACCGGCCAGTCGGACATTCCGGTCGCGACGGCGATCTCGCTGTGGCCATCGTTCGACAACCCGGCGATCAAGATCGGAACGCCGGGCACGGCCGCGAACCAGAACCCTGGCCAGGCCTGGTTCACCAGCTTCATGACCATGCTCAACGCGAACACTTCGCTGCGCGCCGACTTCATGGCGATCCACTGGTACGGGTGGAATGCGGGCTCGTGCAACGCGACCGCGTCGGAGCTGGAGAGCTACATCCGCTGGGCGGAGAACTTCGCCGGGAATCGTCCGATCTGGATCACCGAGTTTGGCTGCCTGAACCAGAGCGCGCCCGACGTCCAGACGGTCACCACCTTTTTCAATGGCGCGGTCGCGATGTTCGCGAAGCACCCGCGCGTCGTGCGATACGCGTGGTATCCGTGGGCGACAAACCACGCGCTGGTGGATTCGAGCGGCGCGCTGACCGCGCTGGGCACCGCATTCGCGGCAGCGCCTGCGTACAAGTGAGGGGCCGGAGACGATGACGTTCGACGAATTTCGCGCCTCGCTGAAGCGAGGGACCAAGCCGCCCCACGGGCTCAGCGCGCCGCTGCGCGCGCTGTGGCTGGACGCGAAGGGCGACTGGGCCGGCGCGCACAACACCGTCAACGACCTCGAGACGAAGGAGGCCGCGCGCGTACACGCCTACCTTCACCGCGCCGAAGGCGACCGCGACAACGCGCGCTACTGGTACAACCGCGCGGGCGTGAAGCCCGAGGTCCACGCGCTCGAGGGCGAATGGGAAGGGCTGGCGCGCGCACTGCTCGGGGAAAAATGACGCGCGCCCGCTGCGCGTTATGAGATGATCGGGCCGCGATGCGGCTTCTTCGCTTCGATCGGCTGGCGCTGTGCGCGTGCTTTTGCGGGATCGCTGCCGGCGTCCTGATCGGTTGCGGGAGCGGCGGCGCGGGCGACGAGGGCACGGGCGGAACGAGCGGCGCGGGCAAAGGAGGAACCAGCGGCGAGAGCGGATCGTCGGGCGCGGCCGGCACGGCGGGCGAGGCTGGCACCAGCGGCGGCGCCGGCACGAGCGGCATGGCGGGAGCCGGCGGCACCGCAGGCACGATCGGTAGTGCTGGACGCGGCGGTGCGGGCGGCAGCAGCGGCAGCGGCGGTATGGGTGGCAGCGCCGGCGCCGGCGGTCGTGGCGGAAACGCGGGCGCCGGCGGTCGCGGCGGCGGCGCGGGCGCGGCCGGCCGGGGCGGATCGTCCGGAGCGACGGGCGCCGGCGGCCGAGGCGGATCGTCCGGAACGACTGGCGTAGGCGGCGCGTCGGGGACCGGCGGGGGCGCAGCGACGACGTGCAAGCGCGGCATCGCCGCCAACACGGCGCCCAGCGCCGCGTTCTACCCGGCCGTTCGCTGGTGGTACAACTGGGGCCTCTCGAAGACCGGCGGCAACACCGGCATCGAGTTCGTCCCGATGATCTGGGGCAGCTCGACGGTGAACGGGACCATCCCCGCCGGCTCGAAGTACCTGCTCGGCTTCAACGAGCCGAACTTCAAGGCGCAGTCGAACCTGACGCCGCAGGCCGCGGCGACGGCGTGGCCCGCGCTGCAGGCGAACGCGCGCAACGCGGGCGCGCTGATCGTCGGACCTGCGCTGAACTTCTGCGGCCCGGCCGCCAACTGCAACGGCACCGATCCGTACGTGTACCTGACGGACTTTCTCGGCGCCTGCGCGAGCTGCCAGGTCGATCACATCGCCGTGCACTGGTACGACGACTTCCCGTCACTGCGCGCGTACATCGAGTCCAACGCCAGCCTCGCGGGCTGGGAGCAGTTCGGCAAGCCGATCTGGTTGACCGAGTTCTCGCTGAACGGGAACGCGACCGCCGCGCAGCAGGAGGCGTTCATGCGCCAGGCCATCCCGTACCTCGAAGGCCACCCCAGCGTCTTCCGCTACTCGTGGTTCAGCGCCGACCCGATCCCGAACGCGAAGCTGATCAACGCCGACGGCTCGCCCACCGCGCTCGGGCAGGTCTACATCAGCCTCGCGTCGAACTGCCAGTAGGCGCGCCGGCGTCGGGTGCGTTCTCGCGGCGTACGCGCCACGCGAAGTTCGCGATCGCGAGCGCCGCGAGCAGCGCCGTGAACCACAACGGCGGTACCGGGAGCCGGTCGATCACACCCGGCATCGACAGGCGTATTGCGGCGGCCAGCGCGGGCAACTGGAACAGCAGATAGGTGAAGAACCTTCCGCTACCTGCAAGCGCGGCCGAGAACATCGCGGCCACGATGATCGCCACCGCGCGTAGAAAATCGAACCACAGAAGCGGACGGAGGCGCAGCCACGTTTCCTGCGTGAGGCCCCCATCGGGCCACTTCTCGGGCAGGAACGTCGCGCCCAGCGCATCCCTCAAGTATGCGAGGGTTGTATCGTGCGAGGGCATCGTGTCGAGCAGCCGGCCGATGAGGTTACCGTTGTTGATCGCGTCGAGATCGGTGCTGGCTATCATGACGACGGGCACCACGAGCGCGATGAGCAGCGGAATCACGAGCGCGCCGAAGAAGCGCTGGCTGCCGCTGAAGGGGCGCGCGCGGATGAAGTCGACCTGTTCGCGGGAGTAGGCGTTGTTCACCGCCCCTTTCGGGGCGAACAACACCCACCCGAACACGGCCATCCCGGGGACGATGCGCGTCAGCGTGAACACCGACATCGCCACGAACATGACGATGTTGAAGCGCCGCAGCTGCGCCGTGTTGAGGAGCAGGAACCGCACCGCCGACATCAGCCACGGCGCGCGATCCCGGCTCGTTCGTGACACCGCGTCCTCGCGCGCCGGCGCGATGATCTCGACGTCGCTTGCGGCGCGCCGACGGCGCGGCGGCGACGCCGCGTCGAAAACGACGCGCGGTTGAAAGGCGAGCGCGAAGATCCCGCACACGATCGCGACGGCAGCGGCGACGCCCCACCCACCTGCACGGTGAGCCAAATACGTCGCTCCGAAGCCCGCGAGCAGAATTGGCAGCGCCATCAAGAGCCCGGCCCGCAACCTCAGAAGCCAGCGCGCGCTGCCGATCGTCCACCACGCGAGTCCCAGCAACGTCAGCGCCGCAATCGCCGGCAATGGTCCCAGCGCCAGTCCGCCCGTAAAGGCGATGGCCAGAACGCACATCGGCGCGAGCACCAGCCACTTCGCATCGACCGACTGGGGAGCCATCGACATGAATGCGAGGCGCTCGGTGAGGCTCGCTTCGACGATGCACGCCCCCGCCGCGAACATCACGAGGACCATGACGGCAAGCACCCCGAAAGGGAACGGCCTCGTGCTGGTCACAGCGGGCACGCAGATCGCCGCGAAGCCGATGAGGACCGACAACTTCGTCGTGGCCCCACCGCTCGCAAACAACCGCCACGTCTCGAGGAACGATCCGCGGCGCGAGTTCGGCGCGCGGTTCATCGCGCGCGTCGCTCCCGATCTGCGACTTCGGCGCTGCTCGCCGGCGGGAGCCCGGCGCGCGCCCTCCTCCACCAGTCGGCGATCGCCACCACCGCGAGCAACGCCGCGAACCAGAGCGGCGGTATCGGAAGGCTGGTGAGCATCCTGTCCAGCCGAAGCGCGCTCGCGACGACCAGCAGCACCAGCACGATGTTCAGCGGCGGCCTGAGTTTTTCGCCGCGGACGGTGGCGACGAACGGAACCGCCGCGAAGACGAGCGTCAGGAACAGCAGCGCGCTCCGCAGGAGGTCCATGTACAGAAGCGGCCGGAGCCTCAGCCAGAGATCGATCGACAGACCTCCCGCGGGCCACTTTTCGGGGAGGAACGTCGCGCCCAGCACCTCGCGCAAATGGCCGATGGTGTCGTCGTTCGGTGACGTCCGGCCGAAGAGGCGGCCCAGCAACCCGCCCTGGTCGAGCAGCTCCCGACTGATCATGAGCGCCGCAACGACATGCCCGAAGAGTATGAGCAGCAGCGGAAACACGACGCCGCCGATGACGCGCGGTCCGCGCGCGATCGGTATTGTGCCCAGGAAGTCCTGCGTGTCATTCGAGTACGTCTTGGCGATCAGCTTCGTACCGACGAAGACCGCAAGCATCAGGTAGGACGGGTGGAGCGTGTTCCGGGGGGTAGACATCAAACCCATCACGCCCATCAGCAGAAACAGCAGTGCCAGGAACCAAGGCGAAGCCTCCATCGAGACGATGACGAATCGCCCGCTCGCCGCCAGGGCCGAACCACGCTTCGCCGGCGCGACCGACGCCGCTCGTCGTGATTGCGGAACCGGCGGCGCGACCGACCGCTCTTCCTTTTCCCCGGGCCGCCGCCGCAACCCTGGCCCGACGTACGCGTTCGGCTGAAAGAGCAGCGCGCCGACGCCCAGCGCCATCGCAACCGCCGCCGCCGCGGCCCATCCGCCGACGCGATACGCGACGAAGGACGCGACCGGCGCGAGCAGCACGAACACGCACGCAACGACGATCCACGGGCCGAACCGGTGCAGCCAGCGCGCGCTGCCGACCATCC
>DATMZL010000897.1:0-4291 GCA_035607075.1 Polyangia bacterium | reverse complement strand
CCTTTCAGGTTGAAAGCGCACCCGGTCTGGCATGTTCGCGCCGCTTTGTCGCGATCCCCTCTGGACAAAAAGTGGTGGATGTCTCGATAGTGACACCGTCGCCCGATGGAGTCCCAACGGACCAACCGGAGAGCGGGCCGTGCCGTCGCCTGGATGATCACGCGCCGCCGGGAGTCCTCGGGACCAACCCGGCATCAGCCGTGACCGACCCATCGCGAAACCCATGATCTGGTTTCACCGCGTGAAACGCCCTCGACCGGCGTTCCTTCACGCATGCGATGGAGTAACGAGCAAATGGCTCTTGGCTCACAGGGCGCCGCGCCAGCCAATACTTATATGGAAACCGCCGCCGTCGGGGTGCGTGAAGATCTCGCTGATGTGATCTATAGAATAGATCCAGAAGAATGCCCCCTTGTTAGTGCCTGTTCTCGGGTTTCCGCGAACCAGGTGCTTACCGAGTGGCTGGTTCAGGAGCTGAACGCAGCCTCCGATAACGCTCAGCCCAAGGGCTTCACCGCGTCCATGCAGGCGGTCGTCAAGCCCGTCAGGCTGAATAATGTTTGCCAGATCATGGCCCGCACGGTGGGCGTGTCGAACACGCTCCGCAGCGTCGACATGGTCGGCGGCGAGGACGAGTACAACCGCCAGCTCGTGTTGCGCGGCATGGAGATCAAGCGCGACCTTGAGCTTGCCATCACGTCGCCGCTGGTCCGCACGATCACCGATCCGCGTCATATGTCGGGGCTGCCCTGTTACATCATCAACGGCTCGCGTGGCGCCGGCGCCGGCGCGATGCCGGTCGGTGACGGTTCCAACGCCGGCACGGCGGGGACACTGCGCGATCTGACGCTGGCGATGGTCGACGCGGCCACGCAGCAGTGCTGGCAGGCCGGCGGCAAGCCGACGCTCGGCATCATGTCCGGCAACGTGAAAGCGTATTTCTCGACACTTTCGCAAGGCGGCACGGGCAACGCGGTGGTGGCGCAGAACATCCAGAACGTCACCAGCGCCGAGTCCGTGACGATCATGGGCGCGGTGGACGTGTATCGGACCAATTTCGGAACGATCCAGCTGGCCCCCGATCGGTTCTGCCCGGCGCATCAGATCCTGCTGGTGTCGACGGATTACGTCGAACTGGCGCCGCTGCCGGGACGTGACATCGTGCAGCAGGACTACGCGGTCACCGGCGACAACAGCCAGGGCGGCGTGGTGTTCGAAGGCTGCATCAGGCCGACCGCGCCGAAATCGCACGCCTGGATCGCGGATCTGAACCAGTAGCATGGGCGCGCTGCTTTATGAGCGGTTCGACCCGGTCACCGGTCGCTATACCGAGATCGAAACGGACGCCGAGGCCGGGCTGCTGATCACCCACAGCCAGGACACCCGTCCGATCGTGGAAAGCGCCAGGACGATCGCGGCGAACTTCGATCCGCTCGTGCGTCGCGACACGATCCATGTCGCGCGCATCCCGGTGGTGATCTGGCGACAGCTGCAGAAGCTCGGGATCGCGCAGGACGAAAAGCGGCTGAACGCGTGGCTGAACGAGCGAGATAATTCCGTATTCAGAACGGACGACAGGAGTGTACTCTGATGGCTCTCGCGACAACCTCGACCCCGACCTCGGCGCCGGGCATGGCGCCCACCCCGGGTGTCGCCATGCAGTCCCCGGCGCCGCTGCCCTCGACCAGTACGGCACCGCTGCCGCCGACGCTCCATGACGATATCGACCCGGTGCTGTTGCTGCGGCTCTACCCCGACAGCAGCGGCGAGGAAGCCCGCGCCGCCGCCATCGCGGCCGGCGAGGAGCGCGCCGCGCAAAGCGAGGACGTGATCGCCTCGCAGAACGAACCGGTGGTCATCGAGGGTGACGGCAGCACCCCCGAGGAGCGCGATGCCCGGGCGCGCGAGGCCAGGACCCGCCCCGCGGCTGGCGCCAGGGCGGCGAGGCCGGGGGTGAACAACCCGCCCAACATGGTGACCCCCGGGGCGCCGCAGCCGCCATACCCGCCCTCGCAGCCGTTGCAGCAGACACAGTACTCGCAGCAGCAGTCGCAGCAGTCGCAGCAGTCGCCCCGGCAGCGGTAATCCCATCGCTTGGCCTCCTACCAGCAGCTGCAGGACGATGTCGCGGGCTGGCTGAACCGCCGCGACATCGCGTCCCGTATCCCCGCCTGGGTCCTCATGGTCGAGACGGAGATCGCCGAGACGTTGCGCGCCCGTTGCATGGTCACGTCGGGCATCCAGCCGATCGACGCGCCCTACATCACGCTGCCGGTTGACTTCGCGCAGATGGAAAGCATCCGCGACGCGACGTCGGGTGAGCTGCTGGAGCTGAAGGATGAGTGGTCGGGGCACTGGACCTCGCCCTACAGCGACGCGTGGCGCGACGGCGCGCTGGTGGTCACCACGCGGGCCTGCACGCAGTATCGTCTGGTGCATGATTGCATCGAGTTCCTGCCGCATCCGGTGATTCCCGATCCGCCCGACCCGGCATGGAAACCGCAACAGGTGCTGATGGGCTGGTATGCGAAGCCGAAACCGCTGCTGCTGCCGTCCGATACCAATTCGGTGCTGGAGAACCTCTACGCGGTCTATCTGTTCGGCGTGTGCAAATATGGCGCGATGTTTGAACTGGACGACGATCGCGCGCAGCAGATGGACGCGGCGTGGCAGCAGACGGTGACAAGGGCGAACCTTTGGAAGCAACAATCAGACTACGGCGGCGCGCCGTTGCGGGCTGAGCTGGTGAGCTTCTGATGCCCATCGTCCTCACCCGCGCCAGCAAGCAGGAAGCCCGCTACAAGGCGCTGGGCGGGGTCGAGCATTGTTCCCGTTGCCGGTTCTTCATGCCGCAGGGCACCTGCGGGCGCATCATCGGGCCGGTTTCGCCGGAAGGCTGGTGCAGGTTCTATTCGCGCGAGATGGTGCAGCGGTGGTCCAATCCCGGCTATGCCGGCGGCGGGGCCGCGCCGCCGACGCAGGATTTCGACTTCACGCAAGGCGTCATGCCGCCCGCTATCACGTTCACGCGCGGCTCGTCAGCCACGTATTTTGATAACGCCGGGGTAATGCGGACGGCCGGTAACGGCGTGCCCAGGTTCGATTACGACCCCGGAACACTGGTGCTGCGTGGTCTGCTGATGGAAGAGCCGCGCACCAACTCAATTCGCAACTCAATGATGACCGGCGCGGTCCCAGGCTCGCCCGGCACGCTGCCGACGAACTGGGGCCTGCAGCAGACCGGCGGACTGACATGGAGCGTGATCGGCACGGGCGTCGAGTCCGGTATCACGTATATCGACGTGCGCCTGACCGGAACGACGACGAATAACACGCCGTCGTTCATTCATTTCGAGCCGAATACGACGCCGTGGGCCGCGTCGGTCGGTCAGATCTGGGCTTCAAGCTTCTACGTTCGTCTGGTCGGCGGATCGCTGTCGGGCCTGACCCAGATGTCGCCGCTGCTGTTCGAAACGCCATCCAACGCGCAACATGCCTCGCCCCCGGTCTGGCCGACCAACGCGCCGCTGAACGTGCAGCGCGTGTCGCTGAACTACACGCTGGCGACGGCGGGCACGACGGGTGCGTCCCTGTCGTTCAAGGTCAACGTGACGGGCAGCGGGGTCGCGGTCGACGCGACGTTTCGCATCGGCGCCCCGCAGGCGGAGCTGGGCCAGTCACCGAGTAGCTTCATCGCGACGACGAACGGCGTGGTGACGCGACCGCAGGATGTCGCCGCCGTGCCGGCCGGCGCGTGGCTCAGCCCGACGACGCACACGCTGGAAGCGGACTATCAGGTGCCGTTCGCGTCGCTGACAGCGGGCGTGACGAACGCCGCCGCCGCGCTGGACGATGGAACATTCAGCAATCAATATGTCTTGCGCTGCGCCCCGGGCGGCCAGATGGTCGCGGCGGCGTTTTCCGCGAACGCGCTGGTCAGCAACATGGTTGGCGCCGCTTATTACGCCAACGTCACGCAGAAGCTCATCAGCACGTTCGACAGCGCGGGCCTCGCCGGAACCGGCGTCGTGAACGGAGCCACTCCCGCTCCGTTCACCTTCACCGCCGCGCCGATCGGGCTTTCGCGGCTCGTCATCGGCTCTGGCCGCTCGAGCGTGCTGAACGGCTGGGTGCGCCGCGTGCGCTACTGGCCACGGTTGCTTTCGAACGCGGAACTGGTTCAGGCGACCCCGGGTGAAGCCTACACGGTGGATTTCACCATCAACGGCGAGATCCCCCCGGGGATCAACACGACGCGAAACTCAATCGCGTCGTATTTCGACAGCACCGG
>DATMZL010000571.1:0-5348 GCA_035607075.1 Polyangia bacterium | reverse complement strand
CCGGTGGCCGCGGTGAGGCGATCCAGAAACGCCGGTTCGTCCATGGTGGCGTCGGGCCAGTCGAACAGCGGCGCGATGTTCTCCAGCGCGAGCGGCACCGGTAGCGCGCGCTGCGTGCGGGTGACGTTCTCGCACAGCACGGCGAGTGACACCTCGGTGCGCGGCACGGGCAGGAGGTGGCCGGTGCCGCGGCCGCCCGCGCGTACGAAGGCGACGTGGTCGCTCACGACGGCAGCGCCGGCCCACTCGGCCACCCGGGCCAGCCGATCCAGCCGTCGCTGGTCGATGCGCTCGCCGCCGCCGAGCGAAAGGCCGACGGAGTGCACGACGATGCGCACGCCCAGCGCACGCAATCGCCGCAGCGGCGCCGGGAGCGGCCGGCTCGGGTCGCAGTTCTCGGCGAGCAGCTCGACGAAGCCGAGGTCGCGCTGCTGCTGCGCGCGTCGATCGATGGCGAGCGCTAGCTCCGGCCGCCAGCCAATTCCGAGGCCGAGGTGCAGATTCGCGCCCATGTCAGCTGCCTCCCCCGCAGCCGCCGCAACCGCCGCCGCCGCAACCGCCGCCGCCGCCGCCGCAGCTGCTTCCACCGCCCTCGCCTCCGCCGCCGAAGTCGCCGCCCCAGGGGCCGCCGCCGCCCCAAAGTCCGTCGCCACCGCTCGCCGCGGACGCCTTCCGGATCCCGAACACGTCGACGAGCGGCAGCAACGCGAACGTCCCGAAGGCCGCCACGCCCCACAGCGCGACGGCCAGGCTCATGTCCCCGGGCGTCACGCCGACGCCCGATGTTGATTCAATCGTCGTCCGCAGCGCCGCATGGAATTGCGTGAGCGCGTCGAGCATGCGATCGCCCGCTGTCGTCCGGCGCAGCGGCCGGCGGGCGGCGATCCAGATCAGCACCGCGGTGACGATCAGCAGAAGGACGAGAAGCCCGACCGGACGCCCGCGCGACATCCCGACCTCCACCTTGGCCACGCCCATCGCCGCGCAGTACAAGGCGCCGAGCAGCGGCATCCAGCGCGCCAGCCGCTTCCGTCCCGGTGACAGCGCCAGCCCGCGCGCCGCCATGCGCGCCTCGATCTCGCCGCACTCGCGCGCGAGCTTCGCCTCGATCTCGTTCGGATACTTCGAGCTGTTCGCGAGCGTGCGCATCACGGCCCGCTCGATCTCCGACAGTCCAGCCGTCTCCTGGGTCGCGCGCGCCGACACCAAGGGACCGGACGTGGCGATCAGCTCGCGGCGGTGCAGGCTCACCAGCGCCGCGCGGACCACGCCGCGCGCGCCGTCGCTGAGCCACGCGATCGCGTACGTATCGAGCGGCTTCTCGGGCGATCGATCGCTCGCGCGGCGTAGCAGCCACCGCAATGAGAAGAAGATGATTCCTGCCAGCGCGAGCGCTTGCAGGTACCACTTCAGAAAATCCGGACCGCTGAGGTTTAAGGCATTCATGTTCATGCCCAACCCAGACGATTCGGCGCGGGAACGTTACGGTGGCCGGCGCCGCGTCCTAAGTGCCCGTCCCACAAGGGTTGCCGCCGCGGCCAGCGCCGCTGCGCCGCAGACCGCCAGCACCGACGCGAGCACCCAATCGCGGCTCTGCACCAGCACGAAGAAACCGGTGTGCCCGACGGGCGCCAGCCCTGCGACCCAGGGCCCCGAGTAGCGCCCGTCGCGGCGGCCGACAGGATCGAAGTAGATCCCGCGCAGCGGCCACGCTTCGGCGCGCGGTTTGAGATCTTCGCCCGCATGCGGCGACGTCCACGCATCGAGGCGTGCGTCGTTCCACGCCGTCGACGCCTGGCCGTGGCGATAAGCGGGATGCAGCACGACGACGTGGCGCGTGTCCGGCGGAAACGATCGCGGCTGGTCGGGCGCGCGGTTGGGATCGAGCGGTCCCAGCACGACGACCTTGCGCACGTCGGCTTGCAGATTGGACACGCCGAGCGTCGCGTCGGTCATCGAGCTGACGACCAGCACGGCGAGGACGCGACCGTCGGTGTCGCGCACCGCCGACGACAGCGCGAACTTGAGGTTGCCGTCGATCCGGCTCTCGTACGCGGCCGAGATGTGAACGGGATCGACGCTCGTGTGCAGGAGCGCGCCCTGGAAGTAGTCGCGCGGGCCGTAATCGAAGTCCTGGTACCGTTCGGCGTACGGCACGCGCGCGAGGCCGCGCGCCGCCGGGTCGAGCAGGAACAGCGTGTCGTTGGGCAGCCCGCCGTCGGCGCGCAGCTTTGCCAGCCAGCGATCGAGCGCCGGGCGGTCGTTCTCGCGCAGCGCCGCGACGAGCGTCGGATCGACGACGGCCGCGGCCAGCCGATCGCTCCACTCGCGCAGCCGCAGCAGCAGCGACGACGCCACGCCACGCGCCGCGAACGCGTTCGCCTGTCGGGTGTCGTTGCGCGCCAGCACGGACGCGATCGCCATCAATCCGAGCAGCGCTGTCAACGTCGCCGCCAGCGACGCCAGCGCGGGTTTGCGTCGGGCCCAGCGCACGAGACGCGCGGCGCGTGACACCGGCCGGGCGCGGATCGGCTCGCCGGCCAGGAAGCGCTTGAGATCCTCGCGCAGCTCCGCCGCCGACGGATAGCGGCGCGCCGGCTCTTTCGCGAGGCACTTGAGGCACAGCGTCTCGAGGTCGCGCGGCACTTTCCTGTTCAGCAAGCGCGGCGGCGCGGGATCCGCGTCCATGACCTGGCGGATGGTGTCGATCGCGCTGTCCGCCCGGAACGGCGGGCGCCCGGTCAGCAGCTCGTAGAGGATCGCGCCCAGCCCGTAGACATCGCTGCGCGCGTCTGCCTCGCGTCCGGCGGCCTGCTCGGGCGGCATGTAGCTGGGCGTTCCGAGCGCGCCGCTTGGCAGCGACGCATCGACGGCGACCCGGCGGGCCAGGCCGAAGTCGGTGACGCGCGGGCGATCCGTCTTGTCGACCAGCACGTTGCCGGGCTTGAGATCGCGGTGCACGATGCCCAGCGCGTGCGCCGACTGCATGGCGTCGGCGATGTCGCGCACATAGCCGGCGGCGCGCTCGGGCGGCAGCGGCGCGCCGCGCACCAGCTCGGCCAGGCTCTGCCCCTCGACAAGCTCCATCGTGAAGTAGGGCTGGCCGTCGTGGTCCCCGACCTCGAACACCGGCACGGCGTTCGGGTGACTGAGCTGCGCCGTGGCGCGCGCCTCCTTGCGGAAGCGATCGACCTCTTCTTCGTCGGCGAAGCGGCCGGCCGCGATCGCCTTCAGCGCCACCATGCGATCCAGCGACGGATCGTGCGCTCGCCACACCACGCCCATCGCGCCGCGTCCGATCGGCTCGATGAGATCGTAGCGGCCGAAGCGGCGGGGGGCCGACGCGAGCGGCGGCACGGCCGACAGGCCGAGGGAGAGTAGGCAGCGTGGGCAGGAACCTATCGACGCTCCGGGCGGGAGCGCGGCGCCGCATTCACTGCAGGCGGGCGCGGTCATGCGAACGCAGCGAGCAGGTCGTGAAGCTCGGCGTCGACTTCTTCGGCGCTGGAGACAGTGCGGCGCACCTCTTCGCGCAGCATCTCGCCGAACTCCTTGCGCAGGCGGTGCGCGGCGACCTTGACGGCGTCCTCCGTTTTGCCGAGGGCGCGCGCCGACTCGGCGTGAGGCCGCGCGCGCACGGGCCCGGGCAGCGTCCCCTCCAGCTCGCGAAACAGATCGCCGCGCCCGTCCGATTCGTAGTGCGCGCACAGGGCGTCGCGCACGCGGCCGAGCACGGTGAGCGCCCAGCTCCGCTCGTAGAGCTGCTCGGGCGTCAGCGCCTCGTTGGCCGCTTGTAGGTAGCGGGCTTCGGCCGCCGGCCCGTCGATCGAAAGATGCGTCGCCTGTCCGCCGCGCTTCTGCGCCGCGTTCGCCGCCGCGACGTTGGCGACGAGGTTCTTGAGTGACGCCAGCAGCCAGGCGCGAAAACGGCCGCGTAGCGGATCGACGCCCTTGAAGATGCGGCGGGTGATCACCTCGCGCGCGAAGAACTCCTGCGTGAGATCCTGTGCCTGGTCCGGCGGATACCGGCGACGCAGGTACGCATACAGCGGAAACCAATACGCCTCGCACAGCCGCGACAGCGCGTCGTGCGCGTCGGGCGAGGATCCGGCGGCGCGCAGGACGTCGCTCCAGTGGGTCGAGTCGAATGCGTCGCCCGCCATGCGCTCCGTCAGCACTTCGTCCAGACGGTGTCGACCGCGCCGGCCGCGGAGCCGTTCTCGTGCGACGCGCAGTACGACTCCTCGGTGATCCCGTTGAGCTGAGACCCCGTCACCTGGCAATTCGGCGGATTTGTGCAGGTGGCCTGGATGCAGCGGGCGTTCGCGGGCTGGCCGTTGATGGTCGGGTGGAATTCGCACAGCGTTCCGACCAGCGTGTAGGTGTCACCCGGCAACATCTTCCACGTCGGATCATTCAGGCAGTACTGCCAGAACGTGATGCTCCCGACCTGGCCCTCCGCGACGCAGTGAACCTGGGCGTACGTCAGGCAATCCTTCTGAACCGCGGAGTTCGGATAGGCCTGTCCGGACTCCAGCGCGACCGACTGGGTCAAGCTTCCCGCCGTCGGCGTCGGATACGGAAGCGAGCCGTAGATCTGTTTGCAATCGGCCGGACCGCAGCTCGCCGTCGCCATCGTGGCGGCGATGAGAAGTACCGCCGCCGCGCGTCCCGTCCGTCGCGCCCTCACGCTGCGATCGTCGCAGCAGGCGCGCGCGAAGTCCAGCGACGCCCCCCCGGTTGACGGGCGGCGGCGATAGGTTCCCAATGGAACCGGAGGTTCTTTTGATGCGACTCGCGCTGGCCGGCGTGCCGCTGATCATCGTCGTGGCGCTCGGGTCGGGATCTGCGCGGGCCCAGGACGAGGGGCTCCAGGAAAAGATCGCGCAGGCCGCGCAGATGAACAGAGAGGCGTTCGCCGACATCGAGAAAGGCGAGTGGGAGGCGGCCAGGAAGATCATGCTCGACGCGCTCGAGCTCGAGAAGAAGAGCGGCCTCGACCGGCACCCGCTCATGGCGCGGACGTACGTCCACCTCGGCGTCGTGGAGATCCTCGGGTTCAAGGATCGCAAGAAAGGCGTGCGGAGCTTCCGTCATGCCCTCGAGATCCAGCCAGACATCAGGATAACGAAGCGAATCGCCATCTCCGCCGAGCTGAATGACGCCTTCATGGAGGCGGGCGGGGCACCCGAGCGACTGGCCCTCGACTGCCCCGTCGCGCAGCAGGCGCGCGTCGACGAGGCCGTTCCGGTTCGGTGCGCCCCCGATCCCAGATTTCCGGTGACGAAGGTGTTCCTCCTCTACCGGGATCCGGCCAAGCGGCGGTTCACCGCGGTCGAGATGAAAGG
>DATMZL010001411.1:0-10031 GCA_035607075.1 Polyangia bacterium | reverse complement strand
CCAGCCGGGAACGCTGCCGGAGATGCCGACGGGTCCGTCGTACCAGGGCCCCGTGTGCGCGCCCCAGTGCGGGGACGCGCACCAGTGCCTCCCCGACGGGCCGTGTCCGGGGTACGCGACCTGCTTACCGACCGGTCCCGTCGGCGTTGCCGTGACGAGCGTCGAGACGACGTGGAACGGTTCGTACGTCGAGTGGGCCAGCTGCGGCGACGGCATCGCCTGCTACGACCCCCGCTACGTGCGGCCGGGCCGCTATTTCGCGCGCCTGTGCGTCACGCCGGGCACGCTCACCGTGACCGATAGCTTCGGCCCGCCGACGTGCACCCCGACCGGCGCCGAGGAATGCGTCGACGTGGCGTTCGATCTTCCGGGTCCTGCTCTCGTCGAGGTCCCGCTGCCGCCGACCACGGGGGGCTGATCGGGCGTGCGATGCAACCGAATCTTCGTGGCGGCGGCGCTGGCGGCGTCCACGCTGGCGGCGTGTTCCGAGTCCAAGGATCCGGCGGTTTCGCCCGGGACGGTCACGCTGCGCCTGCTGCTGCCGGAGGGGCAGGAATTCTGCGACCTCATCTACAACTGCAACGGACCGACCCACATCCGGATCGGCAAGGAATCGGGGAACTGGCTGACAGTCGGCGTATCACCTTGTGATTCGGTCGCGCGCTGCTCCACGTGCACGCCGCCGGTGTGCTCAGACGGTGCCTGCCCCACCATCGGTATCGCCGTCGGCGTACCGGTGACCAGCGTCGAGACGACGTGGAACGGTTCGACCGTGGATTGGTCGACCTGCGGCAGCGGCGCCCGGTGTTACAGCCCGACGTTCGTACCTGCGGGCCGCTACGTCGCACGCTTGTGCGCGACGCCGGGCATGACGGACGCCGACACGCAGACCACCTGCATGCAGACCGGCCCCGAGGAGTGCGTCGAGACGACGTTCGATCTACCGGGACCGCCGCTGGTCGAGGTTTCGCTGCGCTAGTCGCTCCGCGCCGCAGGCGCGGTCTGCGACTATTGTTTTTTCAGGTAGCCGCGACCGCGCGCTTCGCGCGCGGGCGGCTAGGGCATCACGACCTTGCACGCGCCGTCCTCGCACACCTCGTCGGCGCCGCAGTGGGCGTAGGCGACGCCGTCGGCCGTGCACGCGACCTGCGCGGTCCAGAACGGAAGGTGGTTCGTCTCGGTGATGTCCTGGAACGGCAGCCAGAACGGCGGCAGCGACGGATCGCCGCCCGCCTCGACTGCGCGCAGATCGATCGCCGCCATCCACAGCTGCGCGCGGTGCACGCCCGACGGTCCGGTGTTCACCAGCGCGAATCCGTAGTCGATCTTCGAGCTGAACGTCACGAACAGCAGCTGGTCGTTGGCCTGCGAGAACGGGCTCAGCTTCGGCCACGTCGACGACACCGCCGTCCCCTGCGACGCGCGCGCGAGATCGAAGCATGTCGCGCCCGGGCAGGTCTGCCCGTCGACGTCCGCGGAAGCGAGCCGCAGGCGCGCCGTGGTCGCGGTGTACGCCGACGTACCGACGGGCGCCGCCGCCATCACCAGCCAGTGCCCGTCGGGTGACCAGCTCGGGTAGAAATGAAACAGACCGTCGTCCGCCGTCGTGCCGACGATGTGGCGCAGCGCGGTCGCGCGTCCCGTCGTCTTGTCGAGCTCGAGCGTGACGATCTCGCCGTCCTCGGGGCGGCTGTCGGACACGCTGCGTGTCGTGCTGCCGCTGGTCACCTCGCCGGTGTAAAGCGTGAACGCGACGCGCAGTCCGTCCGGCGACCACTCCGGGTGCGTGACCAGCTTGCCCGTCGGCAACAGCGCGTCGGTATCGCCGATGTCGATCGGCGCGCCGGTCGCCGTGTCGAACATCTGGATGTGGCCGAAGGTCGTGACAAGCACGCGGCTGCCGTCGGTGTTCAGCGCCGTGAAGCGCGACGCCGTTCCCGTCGGCGTGCCGGAGTTGGTCTTCGGCGCGATGCTGGGCGCGGCCGGCGCCGTCGTGGGCGCGGCCGCCAGGAACGCGACCTGCGAACCCTGGTCGGCGGTCTCCGTGAACGAG
The DNA here is from genome assembly GCA_035607075.1 of Polyangia bacterium. Taxonomy (GTDB): domain Bacteria; phylum Myxococcota_A; class Polyangia; order Fen-1088; family Fen-1088; genus JADGRB01. The sequence continues at coordinate 7,978 of DATMZL010001411.1, read as the reverse complement.
ATCATCCGGCCGTCGCGGCTGACGCTGTGACAGCCGCCGCACACGAGCGGGTTCGTGGGCGACGACGGCACGATGAACGGCGACGCCTGCGACGCGCCGAACGGCAGCCGGTACGTCGTCCCGCCCGTGCTTGTCGCCGTCCAGTAGTAGAGGCCGCCTCTGACGGCATCGGGCGAGAAGCGAACGGCGATCGCCGGCGACTGGTAGACGACGCCGCCCGCGCCGTCGGTTCCCTCGATGGTCGCCATCAGCTGGCCGTCGGGATGCGCATACGCGACGGCCAGCCAGCCGCGCGCCGGCATCAAGTAGAGGCACGTGTCCAGCGTGCACGGGACGTAGAAGTCGTATCGCGTGTGGCCGTCGTCGAGCCGGATCCGGAAGACGCGGTTGCTGGCAGCGCCGCGCGTCCACTGAAACGTGATCGCGTCGATGTTCACCGGGTGCATCGCGCCGTCGAGCGGGTAGGCGATGCGCGGCGCGCCCGTCGGATCGCCGGCCGCCCCGCCGAACTGTCCGGGCGCGCCGGGGATCGCGGGGTCGACGTAGGGAAACGAGAACGGGACGGAGTTTGGCCCCTGGCTGGCGAGCTGCTCGCGGCGGATGCCGCACGACGCCGCCAGCAGCGCGCAGAAGACGAACACCCACCGGCCCCGCTGCACGTCGTTCCTTTGCCTCGCTTCGTCTCGCTGGCGGTCGCTACAGGCGGTCTTGATTGCGCTGCGGCCCGGGGCGGTCGTTTCCGCGCGAGCCGTCGCGGGCGGGCTTGGCCGCGCGCTGCGCCTCGGCGTCCTCGATCAACCGCGTGGCCCGAGCGGCGTACGAGCTGGTCGGGTAGTGCGCCTCGAGCTCGTCGGCGCGCTTCTTCGCCTCCGCGGTGTGGTTCATCTGCAGCAGCGCCTGCACGGCGAGGAACTCGCGCTCGGCGGCCAGCTGGCCGTGCGGAAATTCGCGGCGGTGCGTCTCCAGCGTGGCCAGCGCGCGCGACGGCGCGGACGCCAGCTCGCTGCGGCCCGCGTCGATCAGCGGCACCTCGCGCGCCAGCGAATCGGTCGGCTTTGCGGCCTCGACCGGCACGGGCGCGGGCACAGGCGCCGGCGCGGGGGCTTGCGCTATCCGCGCGTCCGCGAGGTGCCGCCGCGACGGTCGCGCAACCGTCGCAGGCGTCGCGCGCTTGGCTTCTGGATCCGGGGCGGCCTTCGCAAGCAGACCGCGCGTCTGTGCGTGCTGCACTTCCGTACCGAGCGCCACTTCTGCCGCGACCTCGCGCTTCGCGTTGCGCTGGTGAAGCGCCCACACGAACGTCCCGCCGCCCACGATCGCGAAGGCGAACACGCCGGCGACGCTCAGGCGCAACCACGAGACGGGCGCGGCGACGGGCCCGCGCGCGATCACGTCGACCGCGGCGCCCAGGCGCTCGAGATCGTACGCCGCCGGCGGTTGGGGACGGCGCGCGCCGCGCAGCAGAATCTCCGTCTGCCCGCTCGGGTCGTCGCGCCAGCGCCTGGGATCGCTCATGGTGTCTTCGTCACCGCCGTCAGCTGTTCCCCAGGCCTCGCCGCGCGATATCGCGCGCCAGGTTCTTCTCCAGCTGGCGCCGCGCGCTGTGCAGGCGTGAGTACACCGTTCCGACGGGCACGTTCATCAGCTCGGCGATCTCGTTGCACGACAGCGACTCGATCTCGAACATCACGAACGTCGCGCGCTTCGCGACCTCCAGCCGGTTCAGCGCGCGCTCGGCCAGCTCGCGCTGTTCGCGGCGCACCAGGATGTCGTCGGCGGCGGCCAGCGCGGACGGACGTTCGTCCTCGATGCCGCCCGACAGCACCTCACGCGTCCAGCGCCGGCGGCGGCGGTAGTTCGCCGCGACGCGCATGCAGATTCCGAACAGCCAGGTGGAGATGCGCGCGCGGCGATCGAACGTGTCGAGGCGCCGGTGCACGATCATGAATACGTCCTGCGCGATGTCGTCGAGATCGGAGGGGTGGATGCCGAGCCGTTGCAGGCTGAGCCAGACGAAGCGCGCGTGCTCGCGATAGATCGTGCGGACCTCCAGAACGTCCGCTGAGATCTCCGGCGGCGCGGCCGGCTGGATCGGAGCAAGGTGGGCATAAGCGTGTTTCATCACGTCTCCAAGCTCGGTGCTCAGCCGCCACCGCGCGGAGCGCGGGGGGCGGCTGTTTTTTCAAACGTCCTTTTATCTCCAACGCATCCCGATACCCGCCCAACCCGCCAGGGTGACCACTGGCTGAGTGAAGACAGTGTCCATCCCAACCGGCCGCCCTTCAACGAAAAACGCGCGCCGGGGCAGGGGCTTGGTGACCTCCAGGCCAAGTTCGGCCACCAGGCCCCGGTAAATGGGGATGATGACGCGCGTCAGCTGGGCGGCCCCGAACGTCCAGCGCTGGCCGGGTTCCGTCGGCGTTCCCGTGAAGACGGCCGCGTGCAGCAGGCCCGCCGTCGCGCCGACGCAGATCTCCAGGCGCACCACGCGGCTCTCGGCGAGCGGCACATAGCAGCCGACCAGCTCGGCGTAGGTGAGGCCGAAGGCGAAGCCGTCGTCGGGCGGAGCGGCGTGGCTCTCCGGGTAGAAGACGGTCGCGAGGCCGATCGCGATCGGGCGCGACACGTCGATGGTGGCGGCCAGGCCGCCGCCGGGGGCGACGCCGGGCACCAGGCCCCAGCCCGCGCCGCCGATGGCGGTGACGCGGCCAGGGGGAAGACGCGCGCTCGTGGTCGGCGGCGGCGCGGCCGGTGGCGGCGGCTTGGGCGCGGGCGCGCGCGCGAGCGCGTCGGGATCGATCAGGATCGCGATCGTCAGCGCGGCAGCGGTGGCAATGGAACGACAGTCGCCGGGGCTGCTGGTGAGCGATCGGTTGCCGAGCAGCTTGCCGTCGTCGGCGCGCATCGCGATGTCGACCGCGAACCCGGTCGGCTTCTGCGCGACGATCGCCTCGATGAACTGCGTCGGCGCGCGCGCGAACGGGTTGCTGCCGAGGCGCTCGGCCACCTCCGCCTCGATCGCCGCCGCGTCGGGACAGGCGCCCGCGCCGTCGGCGCGCACCCACGAAAGATGGACACCCGGGCGGGCGCCGGCGCCGTCGGTGTTGGCGCCAGGCTCCGGCGCGGCCCGGGCGCTCGTCGCGGCCGCAGCCGTCGCCGCGATGACAATCGCCGCTGCCAGCGCGCGCGCCCGTGTCGCCGGCGCGCTCACTCCACCTCTTGCAGCTCCCGCGCCGAGATACCGAGCAGGTACAGGATCGCGTCGAGGCCCGCCGCCGTGATGCTGGTGTCGGCCTTCTCGCGCAGCTTGGGCTTGGCGTGGAACGCGATCCCCAGACCGGCGCGCTCCAGCATCAGCGCGTCGTTGGCGCCGTCGCCGACCGCGATCACCTGATCGAGCAGCACACCCTCGGCCTGCGCGATCGTCTCCAGCAGCTCCGCCTTCCGCTGCGCATTCACGATCGGCCCGACGACGCGCCCGGTGAGCTTGCCGCCTTGCACCTCGAGGTTGTTGGAGTACGCGTAGTCGACGCCCAGCCGCCGCTTCAGCGCCTCCGCCGCGCGCGAGAAGCCGCCGCTGATGACCGCGATCTTGTAACCGAGGCGCTTGAGCACGCGCACCAGCGTCTCGGCACCGTCGGTGAGCGGCAGGTTCTGCGCCAGCTGGTCCAGCACCTTGACGTCCATCCCCGCCAGCAGGCTGACGCGCTCGCGCAGCGACTGGTCGTAGTCCATCTCGCCCTGCATCGCGCGCTCGGTGATGCGCGAAACCTCCGCGCCGACGCCGGCGGCGCGCGCCAGCTCGTCGATCACCTCGATGCGGATCAGCGTCGAGTCCATGTCCAGCACGACCAGCCGCTTCGACCGCCGGTACAGGCTCTCGCGCTGCAGCGACACGTCGAACCCGGTGCTTGTCGCGACCGCCAGCAGCGTGCGCTTCAGCGCGTCGGCGTCGCGTCCCGGCGGCAGCAGCGCGTGGATCTCGACGGAGGCGAGCGTGTTCTCGGACAGGCGCCCGATCTTCTCGATGTTGGCGCCCTCGGCGGCGAGCGCCGACGCGATCGCGTGCAGGTGGGGCGCGCCCAGCGTCGGACCGATCGCGGTGATGACGTAGCGGCGCGCCTCGTTGGGCGTCGTCGCCGCCCGCGCGTCGCGGTCGCTGGTCGCCACCGGCTTGAAGTCCAGGTCCATGCCCAGCTGCTTGGCCGCGAACAGCAGCTCCTTGAGCACGTCGCGCGTCGCGGGTACGTCGACCAGCAGGCAAAGCGTTAGCTGTCCCTGAACGACAACCTGTTCGATGTCGTGCAGCGAGGCGCCCTCCTGCGACAGGATCCCGGTCAGCGTCGCCGTGACACCCGTGCGGTCGGGCCCCGTGACGGTGATGAGCACACGGTCGGCGGCCACGGCGCGGCAGTATACTCCTTCGCTCGACGCGCATAGACTCCGCCGATGGCTGACAAGGTCGAAAAGACCGACGCCGAATGGCGCGCGTCGCTGACATCCGAACAGTACGCCGTGCTGCGCGGTAAGGGGACCGAACGGGCGTTCACGGGCGCGTTCTGGAACGCGCACGACGACGCCATGTACACCTGCGCCGGCTGCGGCGCCCAGCTGTTCTCGTCGGACACGAAGTTCGATTCGGGGACCGGCTGGCCCAGCTTCACGGCGCCGATGCCGGGCGACACCGTCGGGGTGGAGGTCGATCGGTCGCACGGGATGACGCGCACCGAGGTGCATTGCGGGCGCTGCGGCGGCCACCTAGGGCATGTGTTCGACGACGGTCCGGGGCCGACCGGGCAACGCTACTGCATCAACTCCGCGTCGCTCTGCCAGATCCCGAAGAAGTAGCTAGCCGCTCCCGCGCGAAGCGCGGGAGTGGTGCGGCTACCTGAAAAAACAATAGTCGCACACCGCGCCTCCGGCGCGGAGCGACTACGGCTGCGGCGGCGCCGTACACGAGATCTCGCCTGAGTCGTAGCGGCCGACGAAGGTCGTGATGATGCCGGCCGCGGATTTTCCTTCCGGTGTCTGCGTGTCCATCTCGCGACCCAGCGCGACGAGAATCGCGCGCCGCTCGGGCGGCGTCAGGCGCGACTCGCAGGCGATCAGCTGCAGCCGCCCGGGGAGCTCGGCGTACGCCGTGCGAACGTACCGGGCGTGTGTTCGCACCGCCATCTCGATTCGCCGGTCGTGGGTCGCGGCGAGAAAGGACGCCTTCTGGAATCGGTTGGGGTCCTGCCCCGAGAACTGTTGCAGCGCATCGGTGAGATCGCCGCGGCCATACGGCGAAATGATCATGGGCACGAACGTCGACGAACACTCGTTGCAGCCCTCGCGTGCGTCGGGCCGGAAGCGCGAAACTTCCGGGATGATCGAAGTCGTTTCGGGCGGCGGCAGGCGGTCGTCGATAGGCGGGGGCTTCGCCTTCTTGCCCTTCAAGAACATCGTCAGGGACGATTGCAAGGACGGTACGGCGAGCGGCGCGCGCGACGGCCACCAGGGGGCCGGCGTCAGGTTGGTCACGCGCTTCTCCGAGAACGTCACAGAGCCGTCGGCGGCGATGCGCGCCGTGAAACCAGTCGCCTCATAGACGAGGTCACCGCTGCCGTCCTTCGCCTCCCGCAGGTTGATCTTCTCGCCGCGGTCCGCGAAGCGGTCGACGGGCTGGGGAATCAGCGCGGGCTCTGCGGCCGGCGCACGGGCCGGCGCCGCCCCCGTGTCCGCGGCGAGTACCCCCGCGTTCGCGGGGAGTACCCCCGCGTTCGCGGGGAGTAAAGGAAGCGCAACTCCGAACAGGAGTGCCAGCATTTTACCCCTCCCATGGTGGGATGCCCTAGGGGTGGCCAGGGTTGCCTACGGAGTCGCCAGTTAATGATGGGAACCCTGGGAGGGTTCCCAAACCCTCCCGCGATGATACGCGGCGAGCAGAGCTCGCCGGCTCCTCACGCGAATTAAGGCTTTCCTGTGTAGCGCTCTGGATCGGCCACGAACGCGTCGCGGCAGGCGAGCGATTCGAAGAAGTAGACGGTCCCGTGTACGTCGATGGCGGCCGCGGCGTCGGCGCGCTTCAGCTCGCGTCCGCAGACCGGGTCGGTCGCGGTCGCGAGCTCGATCTCGTCGCGGTTTCCGAAGCTGACACGGCCTTCGTCGAGGGATTCAGTCATGCGCACCCACACAACTTGGCCACGGATCTGGCAGGCGCAAACCGCGTGGGGTTCCGGAGGCTGAGCCGCTGCTTATATTCGCCGCGCATGAGCCACGAGGGCCTTCACGAGCCGGCAGAGCTGCTCACCGAGACGACTCGGAACCTGCACCGGGCCCTGATCTCGTTGATCGAGGAGCTGGAGGCGATCGACTGGTACCAGCAGCGCGCCGACGCGTGCACGGATCCAGCGCTGAAGGCGGTGCTGATGCACAACCGCAACGAAGAGGTCGAGCACGGGATGATGACGCTGGAATGGTTGCGGCGGCACGACGCCACGTTCGACAAGTTCGGGCGGCGCTATCTTTTTACCGACGCCGACATCATCGGCATCGAGGAAGCCGCCGACGAAGCGGAGGCGGCGGGAGAAGAGGGCGCGCCCGCCGCGGGCTCAGGCGGGACGGACGGTTCTCTCGGGATCCGCAGCCTGCGCGTGCCGTGATGGCGCTGGACCTGCTGAAGCGCGAGCTGGCCCCGATCCCGCCCCGGGCGTTCGCGGCGATCGACGGTGAAGCGGCGCGCGTGTTGAAGTTGAACCTCGCGGGCCGCCGGCTCGTCGACTTCCGTGGGCCGAACGGCTGGGAGCTGGCGGCCGTCAACACGGGCCGCCTGAATCTGATTCCGCCCGAACCCGATCGCGAGAACGAAGGCCACGTCGGCATCGGCATTCGCCAGGCGCAGCCGCTCGTCGAGCTGCGCGCGCCGATCCGGCTGCCGATCATGGAGCTGGATTCGATCGCGCGCGGCGCGCCCGATCCCGACCTGCGCGCGGTCGTCGAGGCCGCCGAACGCATCGCGCGCGTCGAGGACGACGCGATCTTCAACGGCCTGTCGGCCGCCGGCATCGTCGGTATCCTGCAGGCCACCCCGCACCACGCCCACAAGCTGCCGCCCGACGTCACGCACCTGCCGCGCGCGATCCTGACCGCGCGCGAAACGCTGCGGCAGGCGGGCGTCGACGGTCCGTACGCGCTCGCGCTCGACGCGGCGTACACGGCGCAGGTGCTGGCGGCGGCCGAGGACGGCTACCCGCTTTCGAAGCGCCTGACCGAGGAGGTGCTGGACGGTCCGCTGGTGCGCGCCGCCGCGATCGAGGGCGGCGTCCTTCTGTCGGTACGCGGCGGCGACTACGAGCTGACCGTCGGCCAGGATCTGTCGATCGGGTACGCGGCCCACGACCGCCAGACCGTCGAGCTTTACCTGACCGAGTCGTTCACGTTCCGCGTGCTGGAGACAGTGGCGGCAGTCCGTTTGTCCCGCTAGCCGCGCCGAGCGCCGCCCGCAGCTCGCTAGGGATGCGCGCGACGCGGCCCTCGCCGTCGATGCACGCGTGGACCGTGTAGCCGTCGACGAGTGATTCGCCGTCGGGCAGCCGGCGGATCTCGTAGACGAAGCGCGCGGACGCGCCGCGCACCTCGGGGATCGCCGCGAAGATCGCCAGCTCGTCGTCGTAGCGCGCCGGGCGCCGGTAACGGATGTGCGCCTCGACCACGGGCAGCATGAGTCCGTGCTGCTCCTCGAACGCATGGTAGCGCGCGCCCGCCTGCCTGAGGAACTCGTTGCGCGCGATCTCGAAGTAGCGCAGGTAGTTTCCGTAATAGACGAAGCCCATCTTGTCGGTGTCGCCGTAGATCACGCGGTAGCGCGCGACCTCGCGCAGCTCAACCGCGACCGTCTCCGCCGCCCGCACTTTGCTGGCCATCATGTGCGGACCTTAACCGCAAGCGCGCTTCCGGCGCGCGCGCTTTTTTCTTCCCTTCCGTCCGGGGCCTGCGA
>DATMZL010000916.1:0-2559 GCA_035607075.1 Polyangia bacterium | reverse complement strand
GCGCAGGCCGAGGTCGACGTGGGCGCGCGGCCGGAGATGTCGACGTCGGGCCCGCTGGTGCCGATTCCGCCGCGCGCCGTCTTCTCGCTTGGCGTCGCGTACCGGCTGGGCGCCGATGCCGAGCGTCGTCCCGTTCGCCGGGCCGAGCCGTCCGCGGTCGCGGCGCCCGCGCCGCCGGCTCAGATCACGATGGAGGGCGTCGCCGTCGGCGACGACGGCGCGACGCCGGGGGAGCTGCGCGTGACGGTGCAAGCGCCCGGCGACGTCGAGGGCGCGGCGGTCGCCGTCGATGGGAGCGGGAGATTTTCGCTCAGCGGGAAAGCCGGCGACACGCTGACGATCCACGCCGAGGCGGCGGGCTACGAACCCGTGACGGAGTCCGTCGCGCTGGCGCCCGACCGGGCGGCGACGGTGACGCTGACGCTGCACCGGAAGCTGCCCAGCGGACAGATCCGGGGCTTGATCCGTTCGTTCAAGGGCGTCGGTCTCGACGCGGAGGTGAAGATCGAGCCGGGCGACAAGACGCTGCGCGCGAAGGACGGGCGCTTCGAAGCCGACGTCGCGCCCGGAACGTACGAGGTCACGATCACCGCGCCGGGCTTCGAGACGCAGCGACGGCGCGTCGACGTCGAGCAGAACGGCGTGACGCTGCTCAACGCGGATCTGCGGGGCTCGCGATGACGCGCGCGGAAGGATCTGGTGAAGATCTTCGCCTCGCCCCCGAAGGGGGAGAGGCCGACGAGCCGAAGGCTCGGCGGGTGAGGGCGCCCGCGGTGAAGACGGCCCCTCACCCTTACCCTCTCCCCGCTTCGCGGGGCGAGGGCAAACCGCTTCAACGGATCGCATCTGATCGATCTCGTCGTTCATTTCGTGGGGATCCTTCAGGGGTCAGGGTGAGGGGTCCGGCCGCGCTGGGGCTCATGCTCGGCGGTCTCGCGATCTGCTTCGTGGCAGGCTGCGCGCGCCGCGGCGAGCTGGTCGCGACCCTCATCGAAAGTCGGGGCCCTGTCGAAAGAACCGACGGAGCCGAGGCGTGGACGAGCGCCGCGCCAGGGTTCGCGTTCGTCGTCGGCGACGGCCTCAGGACGGGGGCGCACGCGCAGGCACGCCTGCAGCTGACGAATGGGACGGTCATTCGCGTGCTCGAGAACGCACGCATCCGATTCGCGCGCGGAACGTTGCCCGCCGGCAAGACGGACCTGAACGTCGAGCTGGGCACCGCGGAGGTCGAGACGGCGACCGCCGAGGTCGCGCTGGTCACCGGTCTAGGGGTGGCGCGGATCGAGCGCGGCGCGCGCGTTCGTGTTTCATCCGACGGCGCGCGCTCGACGCTGGAGGTCGTCGTGGGCCGGGCGGTGCTGCTCGCGTCCGAGGGCGAGCTGGCCGTCGACGCCGGCAAGGGCGCGAAGCTCGCGCCCGGGGGCGGGCGCGCCGAGATCTATGACGTCGTCGTCGGCGCGCCGATCGTCGAGGGGACACCGCCTGCTCCGGCCCCGGCTCCGGCCGCGCCGCCGCCGCAACCGGCGCCCGAGCCGGCACCGTCCCCGCCGCCCGCTGACGACAGTGCGGTCCGCGGGCGTCCCAGCCGCGCGGACGTGACGCTGCAAGCCGGGGACAGCGGCACACTGCATGTCCCGTCGCGGGCGCTGGCGCTACGGCTGGCGTTCGACAAGCTTTGCGACGGCGAAGCGAGCCTCGAGGTCAAGGACGGCCAAGGGACGCGCACGATGACAGGCCGCGATGCCGTCGTCGTGAAGCTACGGCCAGGCAAGCTGCGGTACGCGCTGCGCTGCGCGGGTGACGCGCGCGGCGGGAAACCTCGCGCGGCGGGAACGCTCGCGATAAAGCGCGACAGCGGCGACGCGCCGGTATCGCGGCGTCCACCCGCGAACGCGCTGGACGCGGACGGCCGCCGCTACACGGTCCTGTTCCAGACCCGCCTCCCCGCGCTGACGCTGGGCTGGTCGCGCGCGCCGGCCGGCGCGACGAACCTCTCGTTGCACGTCGAATCGCCCGCCGGCGCCCAGACATTTCCAGCGCCGACGAACAGCCAGCGACTCGCCTCGGGGACGCTGGTGGAGGGGAGCTACGTCTGGTGGTACGCGACCGCGAACGGGCAGACCTCGCCGAAGACGACGGTGACGATCCGCTTCGATAACGCGGCGCCGACGGCGCAGTTCTTCCCCAAGCGCGCGGACGGCGAGGCTGCGCCGGGCACGGTCGTCGTCGACGGCGTCACGATCGACGGCGCGAAGGTGAGCGCCGGCGGTCGCAGCCTGCCTGTCGACGAACGCGGCCGGTTTAAAGCGGCCGTCGCGCCGCTCGCCGGCGATGACGGCGTGGTCGTACGGCTCGAGCACCCGCGCACGGGAACACACTACTACGTGCGGGGCGCGGGCTCGCGGCACCATGGGAGGGTCGCGCATGCGCGCTGAGCGCATCTCGTTCGCGCTCGCGCTTCTCGCCGTGTCCCTGGGCGCCTGCGGGCGACTCGGCTACGACCCGCTCCCGGGCGCGCTCGGCGGTAGTGGCGGAGCGGGCGGTGCGACTGGAGCGGCG
>DATMZL010001364.1:0-2668 GCA_035607075.1 Polyangia bacterium | reverse complement strand
GCTGATCGATGTCCGCCTCGGTGAGCCAATCCAGCCGGTGCTCGCGCGCGACGGTTGCCGCGCGCGCCGCCACCAGGCCCGCGCGCGCGACGTCCAGGCCCAGCGCCGCCGCGCCCGCCGCCAGCGGCTGGCGGATCTTGGCCTCGACGTAGCGGCCGTGGCGCAAGGCGAGCGCATAGCGCTTGATCGCTCCCAGCTTCCTGTAACCGCGGGCAACGAGCGGCTCGGAGAGGTGGTTGGGGAAGCCGTAGGCCAGGTCGTACTCCGCGAGCAAATGCCGGCGCAGCTCGCTGACGACCATGAAGGCGGGTATCGCCGTGCGGTGGCCGAGATCCACGGCCACGTCGCACATCAGCGCCGCGCGCAGCGTCCGCCCGCGGCCGCGAAAAGCGCGCACACCGTGACCGGCCGTGCCGACGAAGCCAAGCGAGGCGCCGCTGGCGTCCAGCGCCTCGAGAACAGCGAGGTGCCCCGGTCCTGTCGGGTTGTCCCTGTACAACCACTGGAAACGGCGCGCCGGCGCGACCTTCATCGCCAGGTTGCGATTCCAGATCTCGAGATGTTCGGCCGTGGCGTCGTTGGCCGCGACCCAGCGAACGGCGTAACTCATAGGGTAGGCGCGCAGTCTAACTGAATCTCGACGGGCGCGCCGCCGCCGCCCCGTCGGTCTTTTCGCCAGGATTTTCGGCGAGAATTCACCAGGAATTTTCGGCGAGAACGTCGTATGAACGACGTCCCGTGGTCATCAATCTGGAGGGCAAGACAGTCGTCGTCACCGGGGCTGGGCGCGGCATTGGCCAGCAGATCGCGGTGATGGCCGCGGAGGCGGGCGCCAACGTGGTGCTCGTGGCGCGCTCCGCCGGTCAGCTCGAAGAGGTGGCCGCTGCGATCGCGCGCGGCGGCAAGGGGACCGCGATGGCGTACCCGGCCGACCTCACCGACAAGGCGGTCGCCGACGAGCTGGTCAAGAAGGTGGTCGAAAAGCTCGGCGGCATTTACGCGCTGGTCAATAACGCGGGCGCAAACAGCGTCGCGAACCTGACGATGGCCAAGGAGGACGACTTCCGCGCCGTCTACGAGCTGAACGTGTTCGCGTTGTTCCGGCTGACCAAGGCCGTGATGCGCCAGATGATTCGCGCCAAGAGCGGGCGCGTCATCAACATCTCGTCGGTGGCGGCGAAGTTCGGCTCTGCGTTCAACAGCGCTTACTCGTCGTCGAAGGCGGCGGTCCTCGGCTTCACGCGCTCGGTCGCGCGCGAGACGGCGTCGATCGGCATCACGGTGAACGCGATCTGCCCGTGGCACGTGGACACGGAGCTGGTGCGCGAAGCGATGGCCCGCCGCGCGAAGCTGTTCGGCAAGACGGCCGACGAATACCTGCAGGGGATCATCGCCGAGAGCCCGCAGAAGCGCCTCATCGAAGCGCGCGAGGTGGCGGCGCTGACGATCTTCCTGATGTCTCCCGAAGCGCGCGGAATCACGGGCCAGTCGCTGAACGTATGCGGCGGCATGATGATGGAGTAGCGCCATGAAGACGTACGAGACCGAGGTCCTCATCGTCGGTGGCGGCGGCGCCGCCACGGCGGCCACGATCAGCGCGCACCAGTCGGGCGCCAAGGTCACGATGGCGGTGAAAGGCCGCTTCGGCGTGCCCGGCGTGCGCGGCGCGGGCGCGACGTCGAATCCGCTCGCCGACTTCTGGACCATCCGCACCGTCGGACCGAAGGGCGGCCTCTTCAACCCGCCGGACGCCGTCTACCGCGACATGCTGCAGACCGGGCTCGGCATGGCGGACCCGAAGCTGTGTCGCATCTTCGTCGACGAGGTCAGCGACGCCATCAAGCGCCTGCGCGAGATGGGGATGTACTTCCAGAGCAAGATGCTGGCGGTGATGCCCGCCGTGACGAAGTCGGGCGGCACCAACAACATCGTCGCGATCCAGAAGGCGGTCATCGACGGCACCAACACGCAGGTGATCGAGCACGCGAACCTGACGGATCTGCTCGTCGAGGCGGGACGTTGCTACGGCGCCGTGGGCGTGCACGACGACGGCGAACCGTTCGTCATCCACGCGGGCGCCGTCATCCTGGCGACCGGCGGCGTGGGGCAGCTTTTCCAGTACAGCTTCAACCCGCCCGGCAACACCGGCGACGGCTACGCGATGGCGCTGCGCGCGGGCGCCGAGCTGTTCAACATGGAGTTCATGCAGCAGGGCCTGGCGACCACCTGGCCCTGCCAGGCGATGGTGATGCTCTACGAGATGCCCGAGCCGTACCGCATGTTCAACCGCGACGGGCACTCGTTCATTCAGAAGTACCTGCCCGACGGCGTCTCGCTGGAAGAAGTATCGAAGAGCAAGGCGTGGCACTGGCCGGTGAGCTGCCGCGACTCGGCGGTGCACCTCGATCGCGCCATCCATGGCGAGGCGCTGGCCGGCCGCGGGACCGATCACGACGCTGTCTACCTGGATCTCTCCAGCGCGCGACGCGGGTTCTTGCCCGAGATGTTCGTCGACTTCATGGCGAAGTTCGACATCGATCTGAAGCGCGATCTGCTGCAGATCCAGAACCACCACCACACCAGCAACGGCGGCGTGCGCGTCGACAGCGAATGCCAGTCGCGCGTGCGCGGGCTGTTCGCGTGCGGCGAGACGATGGGCTACCAGGGC
>DATMZL010000990.1:0-2296 GCA_035607075.1 Polyangia bacterium | reverse complement strand
CATCCAGATCGAAGACGACCTCGGACTCGCTGTAGAGCTCCAGCCTCCACCAGTCGACGGTCAGCCGGAGCGCGGGGATCACGCCGTCGAGGTCGCCCGCCACGCCGCCGAACATCGGTGTGACGGCGAGCTTCACCTTCTCGCCCCAGCGGGCGTTCAGGCCGACGAACGCCGAGCCTGAATTGCGCGCCTCGTAGTTGTAGCGACCCTCGACGTGCAGCACGCCGACGTCGGCGGGAACGATCGCCATGACGAAGTCCGGCTCGTCGGGAACGAAATACGCGTACGCGGTGGCGCTGATCGAGAACGGACGCTCGGCGCTCTCTTCAGCGGCGGCGTCGGCGGTGCTCGCCGCTGCCAGCAGACCGACGCCGACAAGCGACGCGAGACGGGATCTCATCGGCCGGGCGACCGGATTGTGACACCGCCGACCGAGCGCCGCGACGACGTCGCGCGCGAATGCGCCGTCGGATGATGGCCGCGCGGACCGACTAACAGCCGTCGTGGCCGAGCAGCGTATCGTGCTCCAGGCGGCGGCCGCCAACCGCGTCGATGACTGTCGTCTCGTAGCGGGTGTAACCGCAGCTGCCTTCTGTGACCTGCGTGATGCGTCGGGTTCCGGACCCGTCGATCCAGAACGCGGTCTCATGAAGCGTGTTGCGCGAATCGACATAGCCCACCTGGTCACCGCAGTGCACCGGCAGCAAGTACATCGTTCGCGTGTCCGGGTTCTTGCCGTACACGAGATCGATGAAGCGCTTCTCGGGAAAGACGAACAGCGCGTCGCCCGCGACCCGACACCGCGGCGCCAGGTTCTTCGGCGGCGGCTTGAGCGCGACGCTGGCCTCCGACAGGCGGATCGCCTGCTGCAGATCGTACGCGGGGACTGGCTCGGAAGACGCGAGCGCGATGACCGCCGTTCCAGACCAGACGGACTCCGGGTGCGCCGACATTTTCACCTGCTCGAATCCAGGATGGCGTTGCTGCCAGGCGTCCGCGTCGCTGCGATTGCGGAAGAGGGCCGCAACGACGACCAGCTTGTCGGGCAGCGCCAGCCACATCGCGCCCGGTGTCGCCACCACCGGGTAGCCGAACGGCAGGTCGCCGCGCGTGCGCAGCGTTGACAGCAGGCGCCGCACGGCGTCCACATCATTGAAGCGGCCCGCGACCATCGCCACCCGCGGTTTCGGACAGGGCAGCGTCACGAAACCAGGCGGCGCCCACCAGCCGTTCAGATCGCTGGCGGCCGGCAGCACCCCGTCCGGCGACAGGCAGCGGATGCCGCGGAACGGCCTTCGTTCCAGCGGCGCTCGCCCGCGCTCCGCCTCGCCGTGCACGGCTCGCGGCGCCAGCAGGGAGAGCAGCGACAGAGCGAGGGCCGCGCGCATCGTCCTCTCGGACGTGCGCACGCGCCGGGCGTCGCGCCTACTTCAGATCCGGCTTGATGTCGACGACGGGCGTTCCGTCGATCGCTTCGATCGGACCGATGCGGACGCGCGCACCGTCGATGGCGCGCACGGTCACCGGGTGCAGGCCCAGCGGGTTCGGGCGATCGGGCGAGCGCGTCGCGAACACGCCGGTCAGCGGGTTGCGCGGGTCCGAGCGCGGGTGCGTCTGCAGGACGCCGCGATCGGCGCGATGAAACCAGGTGATCACGATCAGCCGGTCGCCTACCTCGATCCCGCGCAGCGCGTCCGCGAACGCGGCGTCGACCTCCAGCCACGCATCGGGCGCGCCCTCCGAACCCTGCATGGGCGCGTCGGCCAGCGACTTCAGGTCCGACGTGATCACACCAATCGGGCGCAAGTTTTGCTCGGGTGCGACCATCGACGGCAAACCTTACAGCTTCTCGCCGATACTTGTCAGGTGATCGCGCCCGGGCACACCGCCTGCATAATGAAGGGACGGATCATGCCCTCCCGTCGTGGAATCCTGCTGGCGCTCTCGGTCGCCGTCGCGCTGTCCGCGCGCGCCCGCGTGACACGCGCGGCCGAGACCGAGACCGAGACCGGCGCGCCGCGATCCACCGCGCTGAGGCAGGAATGGGTCGGCGTCGAGCTGACGCCCGTCTCGATGGCGCTGGCCTCGTGCTGTGACGAGCACGGCGGCAGCCTCGACAAGTTTCAAGCCGGACCCGGCGGAACCCTTCGCCTGCTTCGCTATCGCTGGGAGCACGCGTACGTCATCCCGATCCAGGCCGGCGTCTACGTCTCGTCGGGAAACGCGACGATCTTCACGCACGTGCAGACCGAGGGCGGCGTCATCGTCCCGGGAACGGACCGCCGCCTGGAGCTCG
>DATMZL010000939.1:0-2310 GCA_035607075.1 Polyangia bacterium | reverse complement strand
GACGCTTTCCGCGTGATTCCCTGCCTACTGCAACCTCACGACCGATCGGCGGATCGCCTGTCCATCGGCCACCAGGCGCGCGTAGAAGAGCCCGCTACGCACGCGTTGGCCGCTGTCGTCGCGTCCGTCCCAGGTGACGCTGCGCTCGCCCGCGGGCTCGGTACCGCTGAGCAGCACGCGCACGAGGCGTCCACCGATATCGTAGACCGCCAGTGACAGCTCCGTGGCGCGCGGCAACGACAGCCTGAACGTGGTTGCGCCGGAGGTCGGGCTCGGAACGGCGAGGCCAAGACTGATCGAGGTGGGCGCAGTCGGCGGAACGCCCAGCGGCTCGCCGTTGAAGAACGCGTCGGCGGCGGCGTCCGGCGAGTCCATGAGCAGCTCGGGGAACGGCTCGTCATTCACCGTGTTCGTGAGCTGGACGGGAGCCAGCGGCCCGCCGTTCCCCTGCAGGAACTTCAACTGTGTGAAGCGCACCCAGATCGGCTGATTGCAGCCCGCGCAAGAGTTCGTTCCGACCGTCTTCCTGTTCGCGATCGCCAATTGGAAGACCGCGTACTCGGACACACCGTCGCCAAGAATGCTGATGGGGCCAGAGAGGGGGTTTCCTATCGCGATGATCTGCACGCGTTCGCGACTCTTGTAGCTGTCGCCGTTGCTGACCAGGGGCCACGTTGTGGCCAGGGTTCCGAACCCTTCGGGGAGAAGAGCCGGGCAATTCGGCGGCGGGGCGTTCACCATGGCCGCATCAATGCTCAGGGCCGTATTCCGACACCCGGCCGGATCGAATCTCCACCAGTCCGCAAGCGGGGGATCGTTGAGGCCACCACCCATGATGTCCACGACCGCCTCGAAGCCCGTAAGGCTCGGGACCGAGACTCCGCTGGGGAGAACTACCGAAGCCGTGAGGATGTTGCTGCCATTGTTGGTGTTGCAGGCGAATACCTTGTGGGTGATCCCCGACGCGCCCTGACAGTCGTTCCACGCGATCCGAAGCGGACCGAGGTCGTGGGCCGCGTTCTTCACGACACGGGTGGTATTCGCCTGAACCGACACTCCGTCGCATCGGGGAAAGGTCTCGACATACTGTCCCGCGAAGTGTCGATTGCAGAGTAGCAGCAGGTCGCTCGAGAGAAGGCACGCGTCGTGATTGAAATCGCTTCGCGGAATGGGGAAGGTTGTCGCTTCGAAATCGGAAAGCCAGTTGTACGCGTCGTTGGCCGTGATTCCGTTGACCGCGTCTTGGTTCATCGCCGCGACCTTGACGGGACCGGCGGGCGTGAGATCGACCGGCGGGTCCGAACCGACGATCGCGAAGATCTTGGCGGTGGTTGCATACGAGGACCGGTGCTGGACAGATCCCACGATGTCGAATGACGCAACACCACCCACGGTGGTGGCGGTCACGATCGGGGTTGCCGCATTGCCGCCGGGCGCGCACGTCGTGGTCATGCCGGGGAAGTAGGGACCGGATTCCGGATCCCCGGCTGGGAACACATCGATACAATCAAATCGGATCTCCACGACGCTGCCGTCGGGTACCGGATCGTTGTTGTTGTCCTTCACGGTCACCGTGAACCTGCCGGCAGGATCGGGTACGCCCGAACTCTGGCCGACGAGATCGATCCACCCGGGTACGATCGAGTTGTCGACACACACACAAGGCGGGCTCGGGCAGGCTGGACATGCGGCCTGCACCGTCGGTACGGGTGAAACGCCGGCGCAACAAGCGACGGTGAACATGACCGCGGCGCGAGCTACGATGTTCATGATGGCCCTCCTTCGTATCATCCGCGGACGGAGCCGGAGCCGGGGGAGCGCACCGTGTCGAGGAGGACGAGCGGGATTCTACCTCTGTCGTTCGCTACCGTAGGTAGTGGAAAACCGCGACCCCGCGCTGACCTACTCACCGCCGGTCGCCAGCGTCTCCAGCTCCACCCACCGCGAATAGGCCGCCTGCAGCTCGGCCTCGATCGCCGCGAGCTGACTCTTGACGCCGGCGATCTCGTCCCCGCGCGACGCGTAGAAGGCCGGCAACGCCATGAGTTCGAACAGCCGCTGCTTCTCCGCTTCGAGCGCCCCGATCCGCCCTGGCAGCTCGCCCAGTTCCCGCTTCTCCTTGAAGCCCATCCGCCGCGGTCGAGTGCCCGCCGCGCGATCGGCTGACACCCGCGCGACCGGCGCCGCCACCACCTCCGGCCTCCGCTGCCGCAGCCAGTCCGCGTAGCCCCCGACGTACTCGTTCCACTCGCCCGGGCCCTCGCACACCAGCGTCGAGGTGACCACATTGTCGAGAAAGGCGCGATCGTG
>DATMZL010001296.1:0-3208 GCA_035607075.1 Polyangia bacterium | reverse complement strand
GCCCTTCGCCTCACCGATCGGACTGCCGCGGTCGATGCCGAAGTAGACGCCCGCCTGGTGCGCCGGGATGGCGACGTTGGCGGCGATGGTCTGGTGGGTCTCGTCCTGAACCTCCGCCGTCACCATGATGTCCTGCGCCGTCTGAAAGTCCTCTCTCTTGAGACGCAAGGAGATCTTGCCGCGGCCGTTCTTGTCGAGGCGCTGTTCGTTTTCCTCCACGAGCGGCTCGGACGCCGCCGAGCGCGAGTCGTACCAGTTCTGCCACTGGCGCTCGTCGGTGAAATCGTATCCGGGAAGTTTCGGGAAACTGATCGGGCGCGACCGGCGGTACACCTTCCAGGTCAGGGAACCACCGCGCAACGGGGCGCCATACAGATAGTTGGCCTCGGCGGTCAGCTTCAACTCCTCCCCGGCGATCGGCTCGTGCGCCGGCTGCGGCACCTTCACCTCGAAGCTGGCGGTGCGGTACTGCTCGACCGAGAAGCGTTCGTGAAACACGCCTTCGCCCATCGAGGCCTCGACGCGATAGTCGCCGAGGCGCGCGCCCTCACCGAGCGGAACGTCCACCGCGAAGCCACCGAACCGACTGAGCGCGACCTTCTTCTCCAGCACCTGCTCGCCGCGCGGATCGCGCACGACCACCGTGGCCTTGCGAGACGACGGCACGTGCAGCGCCGAGCCCAGCTTCATCACACGGGCCAGGCCCTTGACGCGCACGGTATCACCGGGACGATAAAGGCCGCGATCGGTGTGGAGGAATCCGCGCA
This sequence comes from Polyangia bacterium, assembly GCA_035607075.1. Classification (GTDB taxonomy): domain Bacteria; phylum Myxococcota_A; class Polyangia; order Fen-1088; family Fen-1088; genus JADGRB01. The sequence goes on along the minus strand of DATMZL010001296.1, from coordinate 2,441 downwards.
ACTGCTCGGCGCGTGCAGAGGCATCGACCGGAACGTGAAAGTTCCACGCCGCGAGCCCGCCGATTCGCTCCGGGTTGACCCAGGTGGTGTCCTTTCCGAAGCGCGCGAACACCATCATGTCCGCGGCGTGCGGCATCGCGAAATCACCCTCGGCGAAGTCGCCCTCGCCCTCGCCCTCGCCTTCGCCGGCCTCTCCGGCGCTCGCGTGGTTGCGCTGCGCGCGCTTGTCCTTCGGCAGCAGCTGCGCTTGACCGGGCGTCACCGCCAGCCCGTCCGCGTCGGTCGTTCCGCGCCAACGTATCTTGCCTTTCGCGTCGCGGATCGCGACTTCGGCGCCGGGCTGCGGCTGCCCGTCGGAAAGACGGGTCACCCACACCAGCCCCGACGGTCCGGAAAGCTTGGCGGTGACGCCGAGGTTTGTGAAGTTGAGCAGCAGCTCTCGCGGGCGCGGATCCGCCGCCCCCGGATGCGGCTCCTCGGGTGCGCGGAGCGCCACGTAGTAGAAGCCCGTGGGCGGCGCCGCGCTACCCAGCAACTTCGCGGGTTCGATCTGGATCTGGTCCCACTGGTTCTGGCGCCCCTTGATCGGGATGGTGACGTGCTTCGTCCGGAGGCCGACCTTCCGGGCGTCAAGCGCCTCGGTGTCCCACCAATCGAGCTGCCCCGCGAGCTGACCGAGCTTCGCGTCCGGCACCGCGGTGACGTCGGCCTCGATCTTGGTGAGGTTGCGGGCCCAGGCGGAATAGCCGGCGCGCGTCGCTTCGACGACCCAGGCGCCCGTCTCGATATCCAGGCGCGGCGTTCCGTCCCCCGTGGAGAACTCGGCGACGTACGGCCCCGCCAGCCGCTGGCCGAACCGATCGGCGATCGAGGCGTCGACGCTTATCGTGTAGCGCGTGTTCGGGCGCAGCGCGCGCATCGTGTAGCTGACCCGGTCGTCGACGACTGCCGCGCGCTGCGGGAAGCCTTCGATCTCGGGTTGAATCTTGATCGGCAGCGCGGCCGCCGTTGCCGCCACCGGATTCGAGAAGGTGATGACCAGCGCGCCTTCGTCAGGCGAGATCTGGCTGCCGCGGGGCTTGACCGCGATCACCCGTAGCGGCCCATATGTCTCGAACTCGACCCGGCTGACGTTCTTGTCTGACTCCTGCTGAACCGTCAGCGGACCTTCTGCGCCTGTGAGCTCGGAGTTGCATTCGAAGCGCCACTTGGTCGCGAACGCCAGCGGGCCGTGCGGCAGTACGGTGAAGCGCTCGCGCGCGTCTTCCGTCTCGCCGGTGTTGTCGACGACCGCCGCCACGTGGTCGCGATCGGAAAGGTACGCGCAACGCTTCTCGACGTCCGACCGCCGCACGGGCTGGTTGAACGAGACGGCGATGCGTTGGTCGGGCGTGGCCCACCGGCCGGGCGACGCCAGGTTGACGTGCAGGCGCTCCGTCTCGAAGGACCACGTCACGGCCTTGGCCAGGCCGAAGCCGTCGAGCGCGGTCGTCCCTGCACGCGCTTCGAGCTCGAAATGCGTCGACCGTGGCAGCTTGTCGTCCGCGACGAAGGTCAACGTGCGCGCGTCCAGCCAGCGGAACTTTCCCGGCACGACCGGCTTCATGCGCACCGGCGCCTCCGACACGTCGCTGCCGATCTTGTCGGCGGCGACCATCGCGCGGTCGAACCTCGCGACCGTCTTCTCACCGACGACACCGAGCCCCGGCTTGACCTTGGGGCCACACCCCGTCGTCACGGCTGACGCGATCGCCAGCGCGGACAACGCCCATCGTGCACGCATGTTTCTCCTCCAGGTGATTGCTGTTGTTGCGAGCGCAGCTAATGAATGCAGCCCAGGTACACGGGCGCGGTCTTCACGACGACGTCGGGGTACTGGCTCTTCGCGCGGCGAAGCGCGGCAGCGACCGTCCGATCACGGGGCGATCCGCTCGCCAGCATGACGACGTACAAGCCCTCCTCGAACCCCTCGTACGAGCTGGAATGCTCGACGCTGATATAGACGCCGTCGTCGAAGCGGCCGCGCGGGACGTAGCACGGGTACGCGCCGAACTCATCCTCACAGGACTCTCTCGGAAACGTCAGGCCGACGGCGGCGTCGGGCGCGAGATCTCGTAGGTCCAGCTTGATCGCCAGTTGCTCCGCCGCGGCCGCCGCGAACGATCGCGCCTCGGCGTAGCTGGGCGTCGCCTTGAGGATCACGAACGACTTGCGGACCACGTCGGGGTCGCGATCGGGCGCGCGATCCGGAGCGGCCGATGAGACAGCGACGAGGGCGGCGAGCGTGACGGCGGCGGTCATGGCGTGTTCTCCTTCTTGTGTTTCAACCGAGGACAAAATGCGCGCCCAGCGCGGCGACGATCGCCAGCACGAGCGCCCAGCGCAGCGTCGCGGCCTTCATCGAAGCGCCAGCGTTCCCGCCCGCCACGACGGCGAGCTCC
>DATMZL010001233.1:0-2459 GCA_035607075.1 Polyangia bacterium | reverse complement strand
TGGCTGTTGTACATGAGGGACAGGTTGGGGGCCATGCCCGCCACGCCGGGCGGAATCCCGATCGGCACGGTGTACGTCGACGCGCCGCTCGGGGTGACCGAGAACGATCCGGCGAGCGCGCCCGTGAATTCGTCGCCCACCGGCGGCTCGGCCGCCGGCGTGGGCTGCGGCGGCGCGGCCGCGTATTTGTCGAGGTCGGGACGGATGACGATGAAGTTCCCGCCGATCTCGACGCCGAACCCGCTCGAGCCGATCGGGATCTTTGTCAGCTGGCGCAGCTCCGCCGTCGCGGAGACGGTCTCCGTGTTCACCTGCCAGCCGACGGTATGACCGCCGTCAAAGCTCGGCGAGAACGCGCCGGGGTGCTCGCCGGGCGACAGCCACGACGGCGGTGGCGGCTGGGCGTTCGGCTGTCCCACTCCGTCCAGCAGCTCCTGGTTCGGTGCCGGGTGCACGGTCGTCGGCTCCGAGCTCTGGTAGCCAAACACCGCCACGAAATGCCCGTTGCCCGTGTCGACCACGCCGTCTACCCACAGGCAGATCGGCGCCGCCCCGCCGGTGCCGCAAACGTTCGTCACGCCGCACGCGAGCTTCTGCGGCGCCAGGCTCAGGAAGAATGCCCGCTTCTTCCCATTGAGCAGGCCCCAGCCGGTGATCTCGTCCGAGTCGTTGATCGCCGTCGCAACCTTCAGGTCCCAGCCGACGGAAGGATCGATCAGGTCGTTCAGCTTCTTGAACCCGATGTGGTCGTTGTAGACGAACGCCGCCTGCTGCGTCCCCGCCGCGTCGACGTAGCCCCAACCGACCAGGTCGCCGAAGCCGTTGACGCCAGTCGCGTACGACTCGCCTTCCCAGCCGCCCGAGATCTCGGTGACGGCGCCGTTCGAGCGGCGCAGGCGGAAGGGCCGGATGATCCCGCCGCGCTCGCCGCCGCCCACGATGTAGTCACCCGCAACGTCGTTCGCCTCGATCAGCGTCCAGCCGAGCAGCGGATCGACGTAGCTGTTGAGATCGACGATGTCCAGCGCATCGTCGAAGCTGATCGCGTGACCGCGCGACGCATATCCCGTGGTGGGCGAATCAGCCAGTCGCGACGCGCCGACGACCAGGCCGGTCGGATCGATGGCCGAGGCGACCGTCCGGGTGCCGCCGAGCGAGCCGATCTCTTCGAACCCGGGGCCGTCGGTGTAACGGAAGCCGTGGAGCTGCGTGCCGGCGGTCAGGAAGCCGGCCACCTGCCGACCGGCGTTGATCGAGCGCGGGTAGGCGCCGCGCAGGTTGGCGCCGTCCTCGACGACGGTGGTGCCGTCGCCGCCCCTGCCCAGATCCTGTAGTCCCGTCGGCAGACTGTATCGGTAGGCGTGGTTGCCGTCGGCCTCGGACAGCGCGCCCGCCACCATGCCGGCGTCGTTCAGCGCCGCCCCCGAGTTCTCGCGTGAGAATCCGGGCAGATTGCCGACGTCCACCATGAGGGAGCTGTGGGTCCACGTGAACGCATGCGGCGAGGGGCCGATCGCGCTCGACCCTGCCACCTGGCCGCTGGCGTTGATGTCGGCCGCCGTCGTGTCGCCGCTGGCAATCGTCCCCAGATCCTCCGCAGGCAGATCCACGATCGTCGGGAATCCGGTGGGCGGCGTGCAGGTGCCCGCCTGGCAGGTCTCCGTCTGCGTGCACGAATCGCCGTCCTCGCAGGTGACGCCGTTCGGCCGGTGAGCGTCGGTCGGGCAGGCGGCTGCAGTGCCTGTGCAGCTCTCCGCGACGTCGCAGGTGCCGCTGGCGTCGCGGCAGATGGTCGACGACGGCAGGAAGAGGTCCGGCGGGCACTCCGTGGACGTGCCGTTGCAGGCCTCGAGGGCGTCGCACGAGCCCGCAGGGGGCCGGCAAATCGCACCGCCGTTGCCCGCGAAGTGCTGGCAGGCGACGCTGGCGCCGTTGCACCGGTCGGTCGTGCAGGGCTTGCCGTCGTCGCCGCAGACAGTACCGCCCGGCTTCAAGACGTCCCCGGGACAGGCCACGGACGTCCCCGTGCACGTCTCCTCGGCGTCGCATTCGCCCGCGGCGCCGCGGCAGACCGTCGTCGGCGGTGCCAGCGCGTCCGTCGGGCAGGCCGCAGACGAGCCGGTGCACTTCTCGGCCAGGTCGCACACACCGGCGGCGCCGCGGCAGACCGTCGTCGAAGGCAGGAACGCGTTCGCCGGGCAGGTGGTCGACGTCCCTGTGCAGGTCTCTGCGACGTCGCAGACGCCTGCGGCGGACCGGCAAACCGTCCCCGCGTTCCCAGCCGCGTGCTGGCAGGTGTTCGCCGTTCCGTTGCACTTGTCGGTCGTGCAGACATTCCCGTCATCGGTGCAGGGCGTGTTGTTCGCCTTCTTGTTGTCGGCGCAGGCGGCCGACGTTCCGGTGCAGTTGTCGGCCAGGTCGCACTCGCCCGCGGCGGTGCGGCACACCGTCGTGGACGG
>DATMZL010001492.1:0-4989 GCA_035607075.1 Polyangia bacterium | reverse complement strand
GCTCGGTTCGGGGCGACAATGCTCGAGGCGTAGCGCCATACCCCTCGTCGAAAACACCTCTCGGTGACGAGCGCGGATTTCGGCTCTGACGCCGCGCGGGTTGAACGGCGTGAAAGCCTGCCCCGCTTGACAGGGACCGGCCGCCACGGGTTCCATAACGGCGAATGGCCGACGACTGGACCGGTATGCAAGTCGGCAGCTATCGGATCCTGCGGCTGCTGGGTGAAGGCGGGATGGGCAAGGTCTATGAGGCCCTTCACTCCGGGTTCCACCGCCGTGTCGCGCTCAAGACCCTCAAAACGGAGCACGCCCGGAATCCTGAAGCGAAGTTCAGGTTCCTTCAGGAGGCGCGCGCGGCGAACCGCATCTCGCATCCACACATCGTAAGCGTGACGGACATCGGCGAGCTGCAAGGAACGCCGTACCTGATCATGGAGTTCCTCGACGGCGAGGACCTCGCGACACGTATCGCCCGCCAGGGGCACCTGGAGCCCACCGAGCTGATCGGAATAATGCTGCCAATCCTGGCGGGCGTTTCGGCCGGCCACGCAGCCGGCGTTGTTCATCGCGATCTCAAACCCCAAAACATCTTCTTAAGCCGGGGCTCGCACGGTGACGTCAGCCCAAAGGTCCTCGACTTCGGTATTTCCAAGGTTCCAGCGGGCGATGGACCAGCTCTGTCGACGCAAACGACGATGATGTTCGGAACGCCGGAGTACATGTCCCCCGAACAGATCAAGTCCACCAAGGGCGCTGATGCGAAGAGCGATCAGTATTCGCTGGGCATCATCCTCTACGAAGCGCTCGTGGGCCGGCGCCCGTTCGAAGGCGAGAATGTACTCAGCGTTCTACAGGCGATCGCGATGGCAAAGGTTGCCAGCCCGCGATCGATCCGGCCTTCGATTCCGGCCGGCCTTGAGACAATCATCCTGCGCGCGATGAGCGCCGAGCGCGGTCGGCGTTTCGACTCCGTCCTGGAGCTCGGGTCAGCGCTGCTGCGGTATGCGGACCCGCGATCGAAAGCGATCTGGAGCCCGGTTTTCACGGCGGCGCCACCAACGACGGCTGCGTCCGAGTCGCCTCCGGAGCGGGCCGCGGAGTCCATTCCACCCGCGGGTGTGTCGCGCTTTTCGCGGTTCCAGGAGCCACGCCAGCGGACCATCGCCGCAGTGGTTGGCGCGGCTACGGTCATCGCTGTGGTCGTGGTCGGGCTGATGCTGGTTCGCGCGCATCGTTCCGGGCCACCTTCGGTTGCGATCGCGACCGTGCCCGTCGACGCCGCACCCGTTGCCCTGGCGCTGCCCGGGCGCGATGCGCCCCGCCCGCAGATAGAGGCTCTAGGTCCCGCGCGGGTCCAGAAGGAATCCGTCGAAACCCAACCTGCAGCGCAGCTTGCTCCGCCGCCCGCAGTGCCGTTGCGACAGGAGCCTCCGCGACGCAAGCCACCGGCGATCGCTCCGCTTCCCTCGGCGGCGGAGATCACGAAGGTGATCGCCGAAAACCAATCCGGCATCAAGGTGTGCTATCAGCGAGCGGTCACACGCGACAACACCTTGGCAGGCGGAAAGCTGACGGCGAAGGTGTCGATCGATCCTTCGGGCCGTGTACGCCACGTCGACATGAAGGGGCCGGACCAATTCCGCGTGCTCCTCGAACCCTGCATCAGAGACGTGGCATCGCGCTGGCATTTTCCACCGGCGGCCGAGGAGTATGGAGCGGAGTTTCCCCTCGTTTTCAGGACGAATGATCAGGCCGAAGAATCAGAGGGGGAGTGTTCGATCACGATAAACTCAATTCCGTGGTCGGAGCTTTGGATAGATGGCAAAGCCACGACCAAGCACACCCCGATCGTCGATTACAGGATCCCTTGCGGGAAGCACAAGCTCAACTTCAAGCGCGCCGACATGCAGATCGACCAGACGGAGAACATCAACGTGCGTCCGGGGCAGAACTTCAAACAGCGGTACACCCTAGCGACCGAAGACTGATCGAGCGAGGCAGCGATCGCCTGACTTGATTGGGCGATGATCGCTGCTAGCCGACCAGCCCAGCAAGCGGACCGGCGCTTGTCTGGCGGTTGCCGATCATCGTCGTCGACGTGAGGCCCATCAGCTGCGCGACGGCGACGAGCAGCTTCGCGTGTTCCTTGCCGTCGAAGTTGAGGAAGCGGCCCGTCTTCAGCGCGCCGCCCGCCTTGCCCGCCATGATCATCGGCACGCGCCCCATGTTGTGCGACGTGTTGCCGAGCTCGCGGCCCCACACGATCAAGCTGTTGTCGAGCAGCGTCCCGTTGCCCTCGTTGACCGCGTCCAGCTGCTGCAGCAAATACGCGACCTGCTTCGCGTACCAGTTGTCGATCGCCGTCAGCTCGGTGCGCCGGTCCATCCCGTCGTGAGACATCGTGTGGTGGGGGCTGGTCTGGCCGAGCCAGGTGTGCGTGATGCCGCTGAACCCGTGGCTGATCTGCAGCGTCAGGATGCGCGTCACGTCGCACGCGAGGATGTGCGTCGCGATGTCCATCATCTGCGTGATCTGCGCGGGGTAGTTGTCGTTGTTGCTGGTGAGCGACGTGGGCGCGGTCGGGATCGTGCAGCCGGTCGTCGTCGGCGCGGTCGGTGGCGGCATGATCCGCCGCTCCATCGCCATCACGCCCGCCAGGTGCGCGTCGATCTTCTGGTAGTCGGCGCTGCCGACCTGCTTGCGGATGCGCGCGAGATCGTTCTTCAAGAGATCCACGACGGCGTGCTTCTCGGCGCGCGCGCGCGTCAGCGCCGGATCCTCGGTGGGCGTCATCCCGCTGGGCGTGACGCCCATGAAATAACGATCGAAGGCGGCCTTGGGGCTGACCTCGGGCGTGACCGGCGCGTTGGCCGCCGTGTAACACATGCGGTTCACGGACGTCGGGTTCCCGGCCTGCACACCGAGCGCGATCGATCGATAACGCGTCTCCGGGGTCGGATCGTCGGGCGCCTTCTGGTACGGCATGGCCGCGCCGTAGGCCTGCGCGACGATCTGATCGATAGACGGCGCCGCGCCCCACCCCGTCAGGTGGCCGTTGCCGCCGTCGAAGCTGGCGCCGCTGTTCGGCTCGGGCAGCGTCGTCCCGGTCCACAGGCCCGCCATCCCGTAGGCGTGCTGCTCGCCCGCACCGCCCGCCGTCAACGTCAGGCCCCACGGCACGACGATCTTCGCCTTGTACGGTTCCAGCGGCGCGTGAAGCTGCGAGAACGTGAAGTCGGTCTCCGTGCCCGTCGGCTTCCAGTCGACCGTCGTCGAAAAATCCTTCGCGGGCGCGCCGTCGGGCGTGAACAGCAAGATCAGCCGCTTGGGCCGCGGCGCCGTCTGCGCGCTCGCGTTCAGCAGCGGGATCAGCGGACCGGCGGCGGCGCCCAGACCCAGCGCCTGCAGCAGCTGCCGGCGTGACACGTCGAATTTCATTCTACGCGCCATGTGATCAGCTCCCCGGTGTGAGGCGGACGTTGCGGAAAGCGGGGCTGAGCGCGACGCGCGCGAGCAGCTCGCGGATGTTTCCGCCCGACGCGTCGAAGGCCTGGCGGATGCCCTGGATCGAACACGCGTCGTTGGTGGTCTCCATGCGGCCCATCGAGTAGCGGAACCACTGGTTCACCATGCAGTTGGAGACGACCTGCGAATCGGCCAGGCGCTTCGCGAGCTCGATGGGCCCGTTGAACGCGCCGTCCAGGTCCCGGCCGCCGTTGACGATGTTGCCGGTGGCGTCGACGGCGCCGAGCCCGTCCATCGTGCGGAACGCGCCGATGGCGTCGAACGTCTCGAACCCGAGACCGATCGGATCCATCAACTGGTGACAGCCGCCGCAGTTCGGATCGGCGTCGTGCTGCGCGAAGCGCTGGCGCGTCGACGTCGACGTCGACGGTGGGGGCGGCGTCGTGTTCGCGTTGGGCGGGGGCGGCGGAACGTAGCCGCACATCACGTTGAGGCGCACCAGCTTGCCGCGGTGGACGGGCGACGTCTGGTCGCCGTGCGCCCAACGCGTGAGGAACGCCGCCTGCGTCAGGATGCCCGCGCGCTGAGTCGCGTCCAGAGTCACCGGCATGCCAACGGTGAAGCCCGCCGGCTGCGACACACCGTAGACGCTGAACAGCCCGCCCTGCGGGAACGCGACGTTCGACGTCAGCAGCGTCTTCAGCAGACCGTCGCCCTTACGGACGACGTAGTCCGAGAACATCGACAGCTCCTGCATCATCGCGTCGCCGAGCGCGGCGTTGTAGCGCGGGTAGAGCGTCGCGTCCTTCGTCTGATCGGGCAGATCGGTCACGTCCAGCCACTGGCGGTGGAAGAGCGCGATCGTCGCCGTGGCCTTGTCGCTGGCGACCATGCGCTGGACCTCGCTGGTCAGCACCGAATCGGTGGCTAGCGTGCCGTCGGCGGCGCGCGCGAACAGCGTGTCGTCGGGCATCGTGTTCCAGAGGAAGTACGATAGGCGCGACGCCAGCTCGTAAGGCGTGATGGCGACCGTGCCCGGCTGCGGCGTGCCCCCGGCGCCAACGTCGTGGTGATAAAGGAAGAACGGCGACTGCAGCATCGCCTCGACGACCAGGCGGAACCCGTTGGCGGCGTCGGCGCCTTGCTTGCCCAGCGTGAAGAGAGAGACGTACGCGGAGATCTCCGTCGCGTCGAGCGGGCGCCGGTAGGCGCGCTGGCCGAACTCGGTCACGAAGCGCGTCGCGCAGGTGGTGCTGGTGCCCGTGTCGCTGTTCAGATCGCACGGCGCGATCTGGGCCATGCGCGCCTTGGCGGCGAGCGCGAGAGCGCCCGCGACCTCTTCATGCTGTTGCACCAGCGTGTCGTCGACGGGCGCAATCGCGTTGCTGTTGAAGGGGCCGATCTTCTCGTCGGGCGCCAGCGCGTCCGCGGGCGAGCCGGTCGCGCCGAGCAGATCGCGCACGGTGTTGTTGAACTGATCGCGCGTGAGGCGGCGCGCGGGCGTGAGGCCCGCGTTCAGGATGC
>DATMZL010000763.1:0-4291 GCA_035607075.1 Polyangia bacterium | reverse complement strand
GGCTTGCGCCTCGGAAAGTTCGCGCCCCGCATCGAGCGTCTCACGGTCCGGTTCGAGGACGTCAACGGACCGCGCGGCGGGATCGACGTCGCGTGCCGGATCAAGGCGGTCATCAGCGGCCTGCCGAGCGTGATCGTCACGGAGCTCGCCGGGGATCCGGTCGAGGCCCTGGACCGGGCGGGCCAGCGCGTCGAACGCGCCGTGAAGCGCGCGATCGGCCGAGGCCGCGAACGGGGTCGCCTCGAGAGGGTCCGGCCGCCTGGCAAGCCCGCCGAGTGGATGGATCAGCGCGGCGCGCGCGGCGCAGGCGTGTCTCGGCCTGCCGCGTCGACGGCCGACCGGAACCGCAACAAGCGCGCGCGAAAGGCGACGGTCGCGCTCGAGGGCTCGACGCTGTCTCGGCCGTCTCGCAAGTCGACGCGCCGAAGCGCCAACCGCGCCAAGCACGGCAACAAGCTCGCTCGGCGAGAACGCCGGCGCGCCTCGTCGCCGAACGCCCGTCGAGCTCAAGCTCCCAAGACGCGCTGAACGGATTTCGCCTCCGTCGACACAGCGTCTTGATCTTGAGCGGATCACGCCGACATTCTTCAACGTGAACGCGTCCTTGCAAGCGAGCACCGAAGCCCTCATCCATCTGAACGCACTCCCGGGAGAAGGTTGGGAAGAGGCTTTACGAGAAATCCTCCGGGTCGACAGCAACCTCCTCGGCGTCGAGTGCGTGAGTTACTGGCGGTTCCGCCTCCCCACCTCGATCGTTTGCGAGCTCGGCTATCACCAGAGCATCCGCGCATTCGACCGCGGCCTGGAGCTCTGCAGCGCCGAGTCGCCCGGATACTTCCAGGCGATCCGCGAGACGCCGATCCTGGCGATCCAGGACGCGCGCCACGACGAGCGGACGCGCGATCTGCGCGGGTACCTCGCCGGGCGCCGGATCGGCGCCCTGCTCGACACCGCCATCCGGGTGGGTGGCGAGCCGGTCGGCATCCTCTGCCACGAACACATCGGCGGAGCTCGGTGCTGGAGCCAGCAGGAGCAGCAGCTCGCCGTGGCGATGGGACAGATCATCGCGACCCGCGTCGCGGCCCGAGCACAGAGCCGCAGCAACGAGCGCGAACGGCGAGCCGCGCTCCTGGCCGACGTGATGACCGAGGTCGCCGAAGCGCTCGGATCGTCTGCGGCCGCCCAGGTCGCCGTCGATCGGGCCATCCCGACGCTGGGCGACTTCTGCGTCCTCGTCCGCCTCGAGGGCACCGACGTCAGCAACATCGCCGCGGCGCATATCCATCCCCAGGGGCTGGCTCTGGTTCAGAGGATCACGACGCGTTATCCGCCCACTCTCAACGGGCCCGGGTTCGCGTCACATGCCATCCGCGAGCAGGAATCGCTGCTGGTCCCCGACGTGGACGACCGGGCGGCGCGCCACTACGGGATGGAAGGCGAGTATCTGACGGACGTCATGGCGCTCGGCGTCCGCAGCGCGATGGCCGCGCCGTTCGCGGTTCGCGGCGTGGTGCGCGGGGCAATGGTGTTCGGCAGCTCGTTCCTTCGCTACGACGAGAACGACCTGAAGTTCGCCGAGGCCTACGCGCAGCGAGTGGGCCTGCTCCTCGAGAACGGCCTGCTCTATCGGCGCGCCGAGGAGGCGATCGCGGCGCGCGACGAATTCCTGTCCCTCGCTTCACACGAGCTGCGCACGCCGCTCACCTCCATCGGTCTCTTCGCGCAGTTGATTGTGCGTGAAGCGTCGGCATCGCCGGCCGGCTCGCTGACCTCGCTCGGGCAAGGGATGGTGCGACAAGCAGGGCGACTCGATCGACTCGCAGAGCGGTTGCTGAACGCCTCCGAGATCGGATCCCACGCGCCCACGATCAACCGCGAACACGTCGACCTGTCCGAGCTGGTGCGCGATCTGACCCTGGCCTTCTCGAGCGCGGCGGCCGCCGTCGGTTCCACGCTGGTCGCGCAGGCGGAAGACCACGTGATCGCCGACGTCGATCCCACGCGGATCGATCAGGTTGCCGAGCACCTGATCGACAACGCGGTCAAGTTCGGGATGGGCAACCCGATCGAGGTCGAGCTCCACGCGGACGCGGGCGGCGCGACCATATCGGTGCGGGACCACGGCCCGGGCATGCCGCTCGAGGAGCAAGCGGAGATCTTCAAGCGCTACCAGCGCGGCAGCGGCGCCGCCGGTCTGGGCGGTCTGGGGCTGGGCCTGCACGTCGTCCGCGAGCTGGTGGAGGCGCACGGCGGCACCGTCCGCGTCGACGCCCGTCCAGGACGAGGCTCGACGTTCACCGTGACGCTGCCGCTCGTGTCGCCGGAGCACGCGCACTGATACCGGTGCGTCCCTTTACGCGCGCGCGCAGACGACGAAGGCCGCGCCGTCCATGAACACGCCGCGCGCGGTCGCGAAGGGGGCGAGCGCCTCGCGCAGCGCGGCCGCGAGCGCCGGCTTCAGCGCCTCCGGCGCGTCGGTCATCGCGCGCGCCGCTGGACCGATCTGAAACGAGTACTCGACCACCTCGTCCAGCGTCGCGGAGCCGCCGAGATCCAGGGGCATCTCGACGGGCTCGACCGACACGTCCTTCCACCCGGCGTCGCCGAGGATCGCGCGCAAGTGCGCCGGGTCCGACAGAAAGAAGGGACCGGGCCGGCCCTCGCGCAGCATGTCGGGCAGCGCCGACTCCGGCAGCAAGCGCATCACCGCGGCGAGCGGGAGCGAGGCCCAGAGGTTCTTCGCCATGTCCTGCCAGCAGACGAACGAGAGCCGGCCGCCCGGCCGCGCCGCTGCGCGCAGGTTACGGAACGCCGCCCGCGCATCGTCGAAGAACATGACGCCGAAACGCGAGTACACGGCGTCGAACGCCGGCGGCGCGAACGCGTACGTCTGCGCGTCGCCCAGCGCGACCGCGATCGTGGGCTGTCCCGCGACGACCTCCCGCGCGCGCGCGAGCATCGGGGGCGAGATGTCGACGCCCAGCACGTGGCCGGACGGCCCGACGCGCTCGGCGAGCTGGAGCAGCGTCTGGCCGCACCCGCATCCGACGTCGAGGATGCGCTCGCCCGCGACGACGCCCAGCCGCTCGATCGCGATGCGCCCCAGCGGATCGATCAGCGCGTCCGTTCGGTCCTGCAGGCGCGCCCACGCCTCGCCACCTTTTTCGATGAATGACTGGCTCGCGCGCGGCGGATCGGGAGGGCTCATGACCGGTCAATATAGTGGCGCGGGCGCGTGCTCCGATAGATCTCGAGCTCGCCGTCGGGCCCGGGCGCGCGCGTCAGCCAGGACCGCCCCGGGAGCGGAACCAGAACACCGCAGACGCGCAGCTCCCGCGTGCGCGCGATGGGTTCCAGATCGTCGAGCACCTTCCCGAGGCGGGCGTCGCTGAACGGACAGTAGAAGAAGAAGACCGAACCGACGACCATGTAGGCCGCGACTGTCGCGGCATCGCCCTCGATGCATCGCACGCGGGACAAGCCGAGGCGGCCGGTGAGCCCGTTTGCGGCACGCACGAGCTCGGGCTGGATCTCGAGGCCGATCGCGCCCGCGCCCGTCAGCAGATGCACGAGCGCGATCGCCCTCCCCGGCCCGGCGCCGACGTCGACGAACACGTCAGTCGATCGGACGGGCGCCTCGTCGACGACGCGCAAAAGAACGTCGACCGGGCACGGGAGATAGGGGACGCCGCCTGGCGGGAGCGCCGGACCGTCGCCGGGCAGGTCATCGAGCTCCAGCACCCGATCGACCCACGCGTCCCGCTCGCCCGCGGGAACGTCCAGCAGGGCCGCGCGGAACGCCGACGGATCGTGAAGCTCACGCTCGATCGATCGCCGAGCGACCTCGGCCGATGTGAGGTGACGCGCTTCCATTTATGCAGTTGCTGATATCATCATCGCCAAAGCCATGGCTGAAAAGGTCGCAAAGCTAGGCCTCCCGCGAAGTGCGAAGTTCATGTACTACGTGGCAGATGGCGCCGCCTGGCGGATCGCCCGAAAGGCGCCGGGCGTTCACAAGGCGAAACCGGAAAAGCTCGCTGACCTCGGCGTGAAGATGGACCCCGCGTTCATCTATTTCGTCGACAGAGACGGCGACGTCGCGCGGGCCGCGCGCGCGCCCGATCCTCATGGCGACGGCGATAGCGGTGACGGAGACGACGAAGGTTAGATCTCGCGATCCGCGCGCTAATATGGCCGGCCAATACGGGAGGATGTCATGACGACCTCGAAGGCGATGCTCGGATTGCTACTGGCGGCGGCTTGCGGATGTGCGACCAACACGGGAAAGGGG
>DATMZL010001020.1:0-2703 GCA_035607075.1 Polyangia bacterium | reverse complement strand
CGAGCACGCGAGGGCGCCCGGATGACGCGCGATCGGTCTCTCGAAACGACGGTCTTGCTGCAGGACATCGTGGTCATCCTCGCGGCGATGGTCCTGTCGCGCGTCGCGCACGGCGCGCTTGTCCTTGTGATCCCGACGCTGAAGCCGCCGGTCGCGGCGGGCGAATACGCGCACCTCCTGCTGGTGTTTCTGCCGACCTGGATGTTCGCGTCGGATCGGCTGGGCATTCACCGCATGCAGATCATCACCGGCGCGAAGCTGGAGATCGTCCGGCGCGTGATCCTGACGCAGGCGTGGGGAATCGCGTCGATCGGCCTCATCTTGACGTTCGCGCAGGTGTCGTTGAACCGCTCTCTGATCCTGGTTTTCCTCTCGGTGTCGACGACGATGTTGCTGGTGCTGAAGGCGGCGCAGGCGCCCTGGCTCGCGCGCCGGCGCGGTCAATCGCGCGTGCTCCTGATCGGCGACGCGACCACCGCCGTCGCGGGCGAGTTCGAACGGCTGCGCGGCCGCCTCGTCGAACACTGGACCGGCACCGGCGCGGCCGCGCTGGAGGGGCGCTTCCGCATCGGCGGCGTCGACGAGGTGGTGCTCATCGGACGGCTGCCGCCTGATCAGCTGCTGGCGTACGTGGGCGCGTGCGCCGAGGCGGGCTTGCCGATCCTGCTGCCGCTGCCGCTGGATCCGCAGTCGATGCCGCTGCCCCCGCCCGACGTCGAGACCGTCGGCAACAGCGACTACGTCGTCTACCAGCCGCGCAAGCTCGACGCGGGCGTGCTGGCGGCGAAGGCCGTCGTCGATCGCGTGCTGGCGGCGGTGCTGATCGTCCTGTTCTCACCGATCATGCTGCTGGTCGCGATCGCGGTGCGGATCGGCGTCGGCAGCCCCGTGTTGTTCGTGCAGCGCCGGGGCGGCCTCTACGGTCATCCGTTCCCGATGCTGAAGTTCCGGACGATGCGCGTCGGCGCCGACAAGGAACGCGCCGCGCTCCAGGCGCGCAACGAGATGGACGGCCCGGTGTTCAAGATGCGCCACGATCCGCGCGTGACGCCGCTCGGGCGCATCCTGCGCCGCGCCAGCCTCGACGAGCTGCCGCAGCTGTTCAACGTGCTGGCCGGCCAGATGAGCATCGTCGGCCCCCGGCCTCTCCCGGTGGAGGAGACCGCGGCGCTGACCGGACGCCACCGCCGCCGCCTGTCGATCCGCCCGGGCCTGACGTGTCTGTGGCAGGTGAGCGGCCGCAGCGACCTGACGTTCGCAGAATGGATGGCGCTGGATCTCGAGTACGTCGATCGCTGGACGCTGTGGCTGGACCTCGCGATCCTGCTGCGGACGATCCCCGCGATCGTCAGCCGCCGCGGCGCCCGCTAGCTGCTCCCGCGCGAAGCGCGGGTGTGCAGCTACTTCTGAGATGTGCTCTAGGGAGACGGATCCTCGCGGCGCAGGACGCGCAGCGCGTACAGGCAGCAAGCGAGCAGCGCGGCTTCGGTGATGACGGTCGCCGTGGCGGCGCCGACGGCGCCCAGGCGGCGGTCGAGCGCCAGGTTCATGCCGCCGTTGACGACGACCATCGCGGCCGCGAACGCCATGTTGAGGCCGCCCCGATCGCGCGCGATGAAGAAGTGCAAGACGCCACAATTCACGAACAGCAGCGGAACCGCCACCGCCAGCGTCCGCAGCGCGGGGACGGCGCGCCCAAAACCCGCGCCGAAAAGCAGCGTGACCGTCGGGTCGGCGGCGAGCGCGAGCGTTCCGCCGATCAGCAAACCGCCGCCCAGCAACAGCGCCGTGATGGCCCGCTCGGTCCGTACGAGCGCCCTGCGCGATTCATGGAACCCGCGCGCCAGCTGCGGGAAAGTGGCCGTCATCAGCAGGTAAGGCAGCTGCCTCACGACCTCGACAAGCTGGCCGGCCGCGCGGTAGGCGCCGACCTCCGCGTCGGACGACAGGGGCTTCAGCAGCAGCACGTCGGCGCGCGCGTACACGAGCGTGAACGCGCCCGCCAGGTAGAACGGCGCCGCCTCGCGCAGCATGCGTCGCGCGAGCACCCAGTCCGCGGGCCCTGCCCACGGTCCGTAATTGCGGCCCAGCAGCACGAAGCCGTAGACCGCGCCCGCCAGCGTTCCCACCAGGATGCCGAGCGCCAGCGCGGCGATGCCGGGCGCGCCGGCCACGAGACCGGCGATGCCGCCGACCATCGCGAGCACCGCGATCGCGGTGTTCAGCTTGCCCTCGTCGCCGAGCCGCTCGCGCGCGCGGAACACCGCCCGCGCGTGGTCGCACAGACCGCGCGCCAGCGCGGCCGCGCCCAGGGCCAGCACCGCCACCGCCAGCGCGCGATCGTCGATGCCCAGCGCCACGCCCGAGAACCCGAGCATCACCACCGCCGACGCTGCGAGCCGCAAGCGCAGGCCCGTCCCCAGAACGGCGCTGGACTCCCCGCGGCGGGCGAGCGCGCGCGTCGTCCAGATCGTCAGCCCGAGATCCGTCGCGAACGCCAACACCACCGCCAGGCTGGACGCGAACGCGAAGCGCCCGAAGCGTTCCTCGCCCAGCGTCCGACCCGCGACGATCACCATCACCAGCTGAGCGCCCTTCTCGACCGCGAACGCCGTCCCCTTGGCCGCCATGTTGGCGACGACGCGCCGGGGCTGCGCGATCGCGGCCGACGTCATCCGCGGCGTTCCTGCCGGGTGCTGCGCG
>DATMZL010001460.1:0-6167 GCA_035607075.1 Polyangia bacterium | reverse complement strand
GCGTAGCCGACGACGCGATCGCGGCCGGCGCCCGCGTCCGCGCTGGTCGCGTAGCCCACGACCGTGGCGCGCGTGGCGCCGAGCGCGCGCGCCGCGATCAGCGCGACGGTCGCGGGGATGTAGCCGCACATCGTGATGCCGTGCGCGCGCACGACGTCGAAGAGGCCGCGCGGATCGGCGGCGCCCAGCGGCGCCAGCGCCAGCGCGTCGACGGCGCGCGCCTCGTCGTCCTGGAGGTAGTGGCTCATGTCGGACGACGCGACGATCAGCGTGGGGCCGTCTGCGTGCGCGACGGCGCGCGCGATCGCGGCGCCCAGCGCCTCACATTCCTTGAACGATTGGCCGCCGAGCACGATCGCCGCCAGCCGCAGCTTCGGCTGGCGCGCCGCGATCAGCGGCAGCAGCACCTCGATCGCGTGCTCGTCCTCGTGCGCCTCGCAGTCGGCGCGCAGCGCGGGCGCCTCGGCCAGCAGCGACGCGACGAACGGCGCATCGATCGGGATCTCCAGGCCGGGCAACTGCCAGCTCGCCGGCATGTCACCGCCCGACCACACGCTGGCGCGCTCCCCGCGGCCGGTGTGGTTGGGGCAGAGCACGAGCACGCGTTCCGGCACCTCGACGCCCGCGAACAGCTTGCCGGCGAGGCGCCCCGAGTACATCCAGCCCGCGTGCGGCGACACGACCGCGATCGCGGGCGAGGGTGGGGCGCCGCCCGCGACCAGCGCCGCCGCCTCGGCCGCGACGGCGCCCGCCGACCGCGGATAGAAAGTGCCCGCCACCGCTGGCTGCCGATTCACGATCGCAACCTAACTCTTCTTCTGTTGTTCCGGACGGACGACCTGCGGCTTGGTCGCGAACTCCGCCGAACGGTCCTTCTCCTCGAGCGGCATCAGGTCGGCGATCGTCACGCCTGCGATCGTGCGCCGCAGACCCTCGTCCAGCGTCTCGACCAGCTTCACGAAGGCGGGCGCGGTCGCGCCGTGCGCGATCTCGATGTCGCTGGAACGGAACGCCGCCAGCACCTCCTGCAGCGCGATGCTCGACGCCGGCCGCGCCGGGACATACCCGTTCATGTCACCACGCACCTCGGCGATGAGGCCGCGCTGCTTCAGCCGTGCGACCACGCGCTCGACGTTGTCGGGCGTGATCCCGAATTCGGTCACCAGCTTTTCCTTGGCGTGGCCCGCGCCGCCCACCTCGTGTGTCGCCGCGACGGCGGCCAGCAGCTGAGCGGCCAGGAGGCCATTGATCGGCTCGTCGTCGCGCATGCGGCGATCCTCCGCCTCCAGCAGGCGTAGGTTCTGCAGCGCGTGCGCTATCTCGGCGCCTAACAACACCAGCAGCCACGACGTGTACATCCAGACCAGCACCAGCGGGACCAGGCCCAGCGGCCCGTACACGCTGCTGTAGCTCTTCATCATGATCCGCACGGCGAACGTCACGAACGCCCACTTCACCAGCTCGAGCGCCAGGGACGTGACGCCGCCGCCCAGGACCGCCCAGCGCCAGTTCACGTTCGCGCGTGGCAGCAGCCAGTTCATCAACGACAGCGCCACCAGCTGGATCAAGAACGGCATGAAGAACCGCGAGAAGCTGCTGGATTCGATCAGCTTCCCCGACCAGTAAAGGGACGACGCCGCCAGCGCCGGCAGGAACGTGACCATCGCGTTGAAGGTCAGCAGCTTTCCGATCAACGTGCGGCGTTCGCGCACGCGCCAGATGTCGTTGAAGATCTTCTCGACGTAGCTGTAAAGCGAGTAGCAGGTCACCAGCGTGAACAGCAGGCCGGCTCCGCCGAGCGCGCCGATGCTGACCTTGCCGGAGAACTCGCGGATCCGATCGGTGACGTCGGACATCTGCGGAAACAGGTGTTCGGAGACGAACTGCGACAGCCGCGACTCCGATTCCAGCGAGCCGAACGCGCGCAGCAGGCTGAACACGATCGCCGTGACCGGCACCAGCGACAGCGCCGTCTGGAACGCGAGCGCCGCCGCCTGCTGCGGGCATTTGTCGCGCGCCCACTGCGACAGGATGCTGCGCGACAGTCGGTAGAGAAAGATCGCGACGCGCGCGCGCCGCGAGATCTGCGCGGCCGCCCCCGCCGTGTACGGGTTGCTTTCCAGAAACACACGGAACTGTTTCAGCGTCTGCCGCATGCGGTCAGCTGGCCTTCCAGTAGAACGCGCGGGTGACCCGTCGCGCAAGCCGTCGGACACCTAATGGCGCATCATGAGGTCGTTTTTTGGCGCGCTGGCGATCGCCGTTGGCTGCGCCTACATGTCGCTCGGCTGCGCGGCGGTCGAAGCCCCCGGCTCGACCGGACGCGCGGGGCGCGGCGGATCGACGGCAGGAGCGGCGGGCGCCTCCGGCCTGGGCGGCAGCATCAACATCGGCGGCTTCGGCGGCAGCGCGCAGTCCGGTGGCTGCGTGAACCTGCAGTGCCAGCAGGACAACTGCACGCGCGGCGCTTGCACGCAGACCCCGTGTCCCAACGGGGGCAAGACCACGGTCAGCGGCGTCGTCTTCGATCCCGCCGGCCAGACGCCTCTCTACAACGTGGTCGTCTACGTGCCGAACGAGCCGCTCGCGGATCTCGCGACGGGCGCGTCGTGCGACACGTGTTCGTCACCGTATTCGGGACGGCCGATCGCGACGGCGCTGACGGATTCGTCCGGGCGCTTCTCGGTCGAGCACATGCCGGTCGGCGAAAACGTCCCGCTCGTGATCCAGATCGGAAAGTGGCGGCGCGCCGTCACGGTTCCATCGGTGGCGGCGTGCGCCGACACGCCGGTCGACGCGTCGCTGACGCACCTGCCGCGCAACCAGGCCGAGGGGCACCTCCCGAAGATCGCGATCGCGAACGGCGGCTCCGATGCGCTCAACTGCCTGCTGCGGAAGATCGGCATCGACGACAGCGAGTTCACGCCCGAGTCGGGCGTCGGCCGCGTCAACCAGTACGCGGGCCTGAACGCGCCGACCACCAACGCCGACGGCACGAAGCTGACGGGAACGTCGATGTTGTGGGGAAGCGCGACCGGGATGAAGGCGTACGACGTCATGCTGATGTCGTGCGAGGGCGACGACAACAGCGGCGCGGGCGAGGCGTCGCTGGCGATGCGGCAAGCGGTGAAGGACTTCGCGGACGCGGGCGGGCGCGTGTTCGGATCGCACTGGCACAACAGCTGGGTGTTCAGCGGACCGGCGCCGTGGCCGACGGTCGCCAAGCACGCGTCGGGCGCGCACGGATTCACCAGCGACATCACCGTCCCGATCGTGACCAGCTTCCCGAAGGGGAAGGCGTTCGCGGAGTGGATGGTGAACGTCGGCGGCTCGACGAACTTTGGCGAGCTGGTCATTCACGGCGCCGAGCACAGCGTCGATTCGACGAACCCGGGCGCGCAGAGCTGGATCGCCGGCATGGACTCGCAGAACGCCAAGCCGATGGTCCAGTACTTCTCCTACAACACGCCGGTCGAGGCCGCTCCCGAGCAGCAATGCGGCCGCGTCGTCATGAGCGATCTGCACGTGTCTGCGTCGGCGGCCGCCGGCATGCCATCCGACTCCGGCAAGCAACCCTTCCCCAGCGGCTGCGTCACGAACGAGCTGACCCCGCAAGAGAAGGCCCTCGAGTTCATGCTCTTCGACCTGTCCTCCTGCGTGATGCCCGACGACAAACCCCCGACGCTCCCGCCGGTGGGTTTCGTCGGTAACTTCTAGTCGGGCCGACAGCCCTACGCGAGCGCCTTCAGGATCGCCGCGAACGCCGCGGGGGTCCGGACGGTGTCGCGGTGGCGGCTGATGGCGATGCGGACGATCTCCGCGTCGGCGCCGGTCCAGGCCGAGGCCTGCTCGATGGTCAGCGCGCCGTCGCCGTCCGCGATGGCGGCGGGCGGGATGCCGGCCAGCTTTCCCTCGCCGGGCAGGTACGCGCGTCCGTTGCGCACGACGATCGCGACCTGCGTGGGAATGCCGGCGCCGCAGACGCAGATCAACCGGCGCGGCGCCGGCGCCCCGTCGAGGATCCGCCAGGTCTCCCGCATGTCTGCCAGCCGCTTCGTCACCAGGTCGACCCACGCGGGATCGTCGGGGTCGCGCCGGAACACCGACATGCGCAGCTTTCGCCACGTCGCGAGGTCGTAAAGGTCGCCGCCGCCCGCGTCGCTTCCCGTCGGATCGCCGTCGACCACGAACTTCGTCAGCGCGGGCGACGGGATCGCCTGCAGCGCGCCAGGGCACGCCATGAACTGCTCGGGCGAGATCGTGCGCCCGAGCGGCACGAACTGGAACCCGCGGTCGAGGCACGCCAGCGTCTCGACGCTGCCACCCAGCAGCCCGCCCGACGTCACGACGCGCTCGACGGGCAGCGTCCGATCGGCGGCGAACGCGGACCGGATCATCGGCCCACCGTTCGAAAGCCCGAGCATGTCGATCGGACCGCCCGCCCGTTCAGCGATCCGCCGCACCTCGGCGGCCAGCGTCGCGCCGAGATCGATGATGCGCAGCCGCCAATCGTACGCGAAGAAGTGCAGCGTCTCGTCGAGCCGATAGCCGGCGCCGCACAACGCGCGCTCCAGCGACCGCATCAGGTCGTAGTCGAAGATCTTGGGGATAACCGGGATGACCCTGACGATCGCGCCCGGCTTGCCGCACAGTTCCGCGCCCAGCGTCGCGATCGGCGGCCCCCCGAAGATGTTGCGCAGCCGCCCCCAGATGTGACCCTGCGCGCCGTCGACGATCTCCGTCGAGAACAGGCCAGGGACGACGAGCAGGGGGCGCAAGGCGGGCGGGCTCCTTTGAGTCAGCGTACCAGATCGGATCTTCGGCGCCGTCGGGGCGTTCCTTGACCGTGCTGTTCAGTCGGTCCGGATCGGCGCGCGCGGGTAGGCGCGTGGCGGCGGACGCGACCGCTCGTGTTCGTCGATCTGGCGCCGCGTTCGGCCGTGATTCTTCACCTCGCGACGCTGGTCGGCGAGCCACGCGCGCGCTTCCTGCCTGGTCGTCGGAAGGTAGTGCCGGACTTCACGAATCTCACCCTGGTCCAGCCGTTCGGGCCGGCGGCCGACCTCGATGCGAACACGCTGTCCGACATCGATCTCGCGAAGGTCACCCCATGCCCAGCGGCGCCATCGATGTGTCACGGGACCGAAGGACTCGCCGCCGTGGACATGCAATCTGACGATGAGCCTCCGTCCGCGGCGAATCAGGAAGACGCTGACGCTCAACCCGCCGCGTCCGCCCAGGCCGGCGCTGCCGACCACGCGCCCGTCCAGCGTCACGACGAACCCGAAGTCGGCGCGCGCGGGCGGCGGCGGGACCGGCAACACCGTCGGCTGCCAGTCGGGGCGCTGAAGGCGGCGGGTCAAGTCGGCGATCTGGCGACGGGTCCGAGCGAGCGCGCGCTGGCGACGCAGACGCGTCCCCATCCGGCGGCGCTGCCGCCGCGGTGGATCGGCCGTGCTCGTTTCCACGACGGTGATCTCCATCCACGCTCCGGCGCCCGCGGGTTGGACCTCGAACCACTTCAAGTAGTCCATCCGATCATCCATCCCGCCCCCGATGAATTTGAAGGTGGGCGTCTTCCCTCGGAGCCGCCAGCGCGCGGAGGCGTCCGCCGACACCTGGTAGCTCGCGTGGTTCAGCGCCATGGTCACCGGCGGCCGTCCCGGCACCTTCACGCGCAGGCCGAACATCACGTCTGGCGAACCGGATCGCTGTCGAGCGCCTGCTTCATTTCTTCCGACGGGTCGAGGCGCAGCGCCTCGGCGCGGACGGCGTCTGCATCGGCGGTACGGCCGGCGGCGCGCAGGCTGGCGTGCAGCTCGCCGGCGGCCTTGCGAAAGTGCCCGTGCATCATCTTCTCGACGGTCGCGAGCGCGTCCTTGGGAAGCAGCTCCGACATCATCGGCAGGTTGGTGTGGGCCAGCGATTCGTGCTGGAACGCGAGCTCTTTCAGCGGGTCGCGGTAAAGGCGCCCGACGTCGGCCCAGCGGCCACGCGCCTTCAGCAATTCGATCAGGATGGGCCCCGCGTTCCGCACGACCGGATCGGCGTCCGGATCGCCCTTGACGCGATCGAACCAGGCGAGCGTCCGGTCGTCGTCCCCGAACAACCGGTTGAGCACGACCCAGTCGCGGCGCAGGTCGACTTCCTTCGGGCTGGTGTCGGCG
>DATMZL010001182.1:0-2532 GCA_035607075.1 Polyangia bacterium | reverse complement strand
GTCAATGCAATCGATCGCCCGCGCGCCGGCCGGAAAAAAGTATGCATGAAGGCGGCGCGACGGCGTCGGACCGGGTTTGGCCGCTACGCGTGACCGCTACGTGACCGACGACGCCGGGGTCGCGGGGGCCCTGGTCGCCGCCGGGAGCATCGGCGTCGGAATCTTCCCGAGCACGTGCAGGATCGGCGTCGTCGAGACCGTCGTGACGACGGCCATCAGGACCAGCATCGCGAACAGCGTGGGCGAGATGACCTTCAGGTCGAGGCCGATATTGAGGACGATCAGTTCGACCAGCCCGCGGGTGTTCATGAGGACGCCGATCTGAGCGGCGTCGCGCCAGCCGAGGCCCGAGAGGCGGGCGGCGATGAAGCTGCCGCCGAATTTGCCGGCGGAGGCGACCGCCAGGATCACCCCGCACCATAGCCAGGCGGTCCCGCCGCTGAGGAGGCCGACCTCGGTGCGCAAGCCGGTGTAGGCGAAGAACGCGGGCAAGAAGAAGACGACCACGACGTCCTCGAGCTTGGCCTTCAGTTGCTGCGCCAGCGACGAGTCGTGGGGGATCATCGCGCCCAGCGTGAAGGCACCGAAGATGGCGTGAATCCCGATCGCCTCGGTGATGAAGGCCGATACCAGCAGCAACACACAGACGAACGCGAGCATGCTGCGCTGAAGCCCGCCCTGTCCCTCCTGCTTGTGCGCGAAGCGTGTCAGCGCCGGTCGGACGACCACGATCATCAACGCGACGTAGGCGATGGTGAGGCCGATGGTGACCAGCGCGCCGGCGCCGGTGTGGGTCGCGACGCTGACCACGATCGCGAGCAAGCACCAGGCCGTCACGTCATCGACGGCGGCGCAGGTGAGCGCAGCCGTCCCCATCGGGCTGCGCTGGATGCCGCGGTCGGTGAGGATCCGCGCCAGCACCGGGAAGGCCGTGACTGACATGGCCACGCCCGAGAACAACCCGAAGACGGTGAACGGGACGCTGCTGTTCGAGAAGCGCGGGTAGAGGAGCAACGCGAGGCCCGACCCGAGCAGGAACGGAGCGACGATGCTGGCGTGGGAGATCACGACGGTCGAGTGCACACGGCCGCGGATGCGCGACAGGTCCAGCTCGACGCCGACCAGGAACATGTAGAGGACGACACCGACCTGCGAGAGCACGCCGAGGAAGGGCGCGACGGACGTGGGGAGCACGTACGCGGCCACCGGCGGCGCGATTCGCCCCAGCAGCGACGGTCCGAGCATCAGGCCGGCGATCACCTCGCCGATCACGGGCGGCTGGTTGAGCTTCACGCAGAGGGCGGCGAGCGCCCGCGCGGTGACGATGATGACGGCCAGCGCGAGCAAGATGTGCATCAGCGCATCGAGCTTCACCTTGGCGGCCGCGGCGGTCAGGCTGTCCACTTCTGGGGCGCGCGGCGCGCTCAGGTTCACGCCGAAATGGCGGATGGCGAGAAATCCGGCCACGCCCAGGGCGAGCATCACCACGTAGGCGATGGTCCGGGCGACGCGGCCCGCTCGATGCTGTGCTGCGTTCTGCATTGAAACGGGCCATCTTGCCCGTCGCTGCAGGGGATGTCACGCAGGTTGGGCGACGGCGTGAAGCGGTGCGCGGCGGTCCTTTTCATGGCCGCGAACGAGCAGCACGATCGCCAGCACGATCACCCAGGCGAGGAACACACCGATGTTGATTCGCTGCCAGACGCCGATGAGCGGCGTCGGCTGGTTCATACCGACACGCGGCGCCTCGCGGGCCATCTGGATCCCGAACAGGAGCAGGATGACGAACGTCGCGATCGAGTACATACGAAACGCCGTTCCGAGCGCGGACGCGGCGAGCCCGAGCGCGACCAGGTAGATGACTTCGGTCACCCCGCCCAGCGTGTTGTGCACGATGTCGCGGACGTCGCCGCCGCCTGCGCCCAGGACGTCGCGCGCGTGCATCGGCGCGAAGACCCAGACGATCCCGAGCGCGCCGTAGACGGCGATCAAGATCCCGGCCGCGCGCAGGCGGCGGTCGCCACCGGCGGCGATCCGCACGCCCCAGCCGAACAACGTCACGAGCAGCGTGTAAAAGATGCCCAGCACGACCCAGAGCGGGCGCGTCGGCGCGTCGACGGCGGGCAGCTCGCTGATGACCTGCGACGCCGAGCTGTACTCGGGCCATTGCACGGACACGACGACGTTCATCGCGACGTAGAACAGGGAGGACACGACGCCGCAGACGAGGAACGCGTCTCGAATCGCCGCGGCGGTGAAGGGCAGCAACGGGAGCGCCATCGCGATGCCCAGGATGACCGGGAAGCCCCACATCACATGCAGCCAGTGAAGCTCGCGGATGATGATGATCTCGACGAGGAACCAGATCGCGAGTCCCCCGAGCGCCAACCCTGCTTGGAGCCAGGCCGTGCGCTGCCGGCGCAAGACGGCGATGAATGCCGCCACGCTCAGCAGCCCGAGGCCGAACAGGATGATCCCGGGGATCAGGAAATTCCTGAACGTCCCGTGCATGAGCCCGACCGGCATGTCCAT
>DATMZL010000461.1:0-3063 GCA_035607075.1 Polyangia bacterium | reverse complement strand
TCTGAATGCACCGTGCATTTCGTACCGGCCGCGCAGCCGGCGTTGGAGAGCGGATCGCAGGTCCCCGCGCCCGCCGCCCCGCCGGTCGATCCGCCGTTGCCGGCACTGGGACCGTTGCCGGCAATGCCGCTGTTGCCGCCGCGCGCAGAGCCGCCGGCGCCCGACGTTCCGGCGGCGCCGCCGTCACCGGCCGTTCCGGTACCGACGCCTCCAGCGACGCCGCCTCCGCCGTTCGCGCCGCCTCGGCCGGTTGCAGCGCCGCCTACACCGCCCGCACCGCCGACGGCGGCCGCGCCGGTGGGTCCGCCAACGATCTCGCTGCCCGCGCATCCAACGGCGCACAGCGCGAGCGCGATCGCCACCAGCTCGAAAGCGCCGACGCGTTTCATGATCCGCTCCCGGCTCGGCCTGGCCGACGGCGCAATCGTCTTCGCTGGGCCGCGAATACAATGACAACGACGAACGCGATCGTGAGCGTCCCCGGTGCGCCGCCGATCGTGCAGGCGCACGCGACCGCTCCGCCTCGCTCGCCGGACCACGCGCCCGACCCCGCCGTCGCGCCGCCGCCAGCTCCGCCCGCGCCGGATGCTCCGGCGCTGCCCCCGCCCGTTCCCACGGTCGTCGGCGGCGGAAACACGAAACCGCCCGCGCCGCCGCTCCCGCCGCTTCCGCCCGCGCCGCCGCTGCCCGTCGCGTCGGTCGGCGGCGGACCGCACGCACCGTCGCGGCAGGCGCCGCCGCGCGGACAGATGGCGCCGTCACACGGGTCGACGCAGACGCCCGCCCGGCAGACGCTGCCCGCCGCGCAGGTCATCGACACGCAGCCGGAATCGACGCAGTGGCCGCTCGCTGCGCACGCTTGCGGAGCGACGCAGCCGCCGCGGCACTGACAGCTCGGGACGCACGCGCCTTTCTCGCAAACGCCGCTCGCGCACGAGACACCTGCGCAGGGATCCGTGCAAACGCCGAGCTGGCAGTCCTGGCCGGCGGGACAGACGACGCCCTGGCAGCCGCCCACGCACGCGCCTCCGACGCAGATCTGGCCGCTCGAGCAGTCGACGCCAATGCAGCGCGGATCCTTGCAGAGGCCGTCGCTGTCGCAGCGCAGGCCGATCGCGCACGGAAACTCGCCTTCGTCGCACGGGTGGACGCAGACGCCCTTGCTGCAAACTTGCCCGGCCGGACAGAGATTGCTTCCGTCGTCGACCTGTCCGTTGCAGTCGTCGTCGAGGTTGTTGCAGGTCTCGTTGCTCGGCTTGATCAATGATTTGCAGGTCACCTTGCCGCCGGCCTGACATTCCGTGATGCCGTTCGAGCAGACGCCCGGCATCCCCGTCGCGCACGGCACGCCGCCGCCGTCGCAGGTCACGCCGCTGATCCGGAAGACCTTGTCATTGAAGTCGCCGTCGTTGCCGTACCAGGAGCTACGATCGGCGCCCGCTCCGTCCTCGAACGCGACGTAGAACGTGTTCGGCATCGCGGTCGACCGGTACACCAGCGCCATCTTCCAGTAGCCGGGCGTCGCGCACGCCGAGCAATAGACGTTGCGCTGGTACTCCGAGTCGTAGACGGGTTGGCCCGACTCCATCAGCGCGAAACCGACAAGCCCGCCCGTGTAGTCGGCACTTCCGCGGATGACGGCGCCGTTGATCGTCTGTCCGACGGTGAAGGTGGCGGGCCCGATCGGATAGATGGCGGTCGGGGCCACGGTCGCGTTCGCGGGCGCGTTGTACCAGTCGAAGCCGGCGTCGTTGGCGGCCTGGCTCAGCACCAGCGTCGCCTGGAAGTCGCAGAGCGGAAGGAAGACGCCAGGATCTGTGGACGCGTCGGCGAGCGCGTTGATCGCCTCGCCCTGCGAATCGAAATAGCGTTGCAGGCTGATCTCGTTCGCGGGCGCCGCGACCGGCACGTTGACGCCGTTCGGCTCGCGAACGGTCGCGGCGGCGCCGCCGCCGTGGAGAGCGATACTCAGGGCGACGGAGACGCTGCCGGCGGTGCGAATCATGGCCGTTCGGCAGTCTGCCCGTCGCGCCGCGCGCGAAACTACGGATTGTCCGGAGCGCAGAGTTCGGGCGCGCCGAACGGTCGCGGCCCCGATCGAATCAAAGCTGATGACCTCGGTCGAGGTTGATCTGGCGTTGATGGAGCCGATATTCACCGTATGGGCGCATCGAGCTCCGTGTCACGCATGACCAGCGAAAGCGCAACCACGAACAAACGGCTTGTCCGCCGGTTCTACAAAGAGGTCTACGTCGACTGGAACAGGGCGCTGGTGGATCAGGTTCTGTCACCCCAGTTCATTTCTCACGATTGGCCGCCGGGCGGTCCTACCGGGCCGCAGGCTTTCTGGGATTACTACTCAGCGATACGGTCCTCCGTGCCCGACGCCCACTATGAAGTCGACGATCTGATCGCCGAAGACGACAAGGTGGTGGTGCGGTGGAGGATGCTTGGAACACACAGGGGCGTCTTCCAGGGCATTGCTCCGACGAACAGAGCGATCGTGCTCAAGGGCATCGCCATCTATCGACTGGCCAACGGGATGTTCGTGGAGCGGTGGGTCGTCTCTGACGTGCACGGTGTGCTCGAGCAAATCCGAGGGTGACGCGTCCGCGTCCGATTTCGGTATGTTACGGGGCGCGTGCGCTTGCGCCCCGACATCCGATTCTGCACGACCGCCGACGGCGCGAAGCTCGCCGTTGGGCTTTACGGCAATGGGCCTCCGCTGGTCCGCGCGGGCACGTGGCTCACTCACGTCGAGTACGACGCGACCAGCCCCCTGTCGGCGCATTGGTGCGAGGAGCTCGCGAAGCGTCATCGCTACATCGCGTACGACAGCCGCGGGTGTGGCCTCTCCGATCGCCAGGTGGGCGAGCTCTCGCTCGACGTGTTCGTGGCTGATCTCGAGGCCGTCGTCGACGGGCTCGGTCTCGAGCGATTCCCTCTGTTCGGGCTGTCCATGGGCGCACCGGTCGCCGTCGCCTATGCCGCGAAGCACCCCGAGCGCGTCAGCCGCCTCATCCTCCACGGCGGATTTCACCGCTCGTATCTCGCCGCCAAGAG
>DATMZL010000987.1:0-2897 GCA_035607075.1 Polyangia bacterium | reverse complement strand
CCGTAGCGCCCCAGTGAACGCTCTCGGCTACCTCCGCGTCATGTTTACCGTGGAGGACATCGACGATACGCTCGCCCGACTCAGCAAACGCGGTGCGAAGCTCGTCGGCGAAGTAGTCCAGTATGAAAACGTGTATCGGCTCTGCTACATCCGGGGTCCCGAAGGAATTCTCATCGGGCTCGCCCAACAGCTCGGGCAGCAGACCGCTCGGGAGGATCCGATGGAAGGTAAGCGTTGAGAACGCAGAGCTTTGGGCGTAAGCGACGCGGATTCGGCTGATAGCTGCCCTCGGTGCGGTGGGCGGCTGTTTCATGCGGTGCCGGGGCGGACGACCGTTCAGGAGATCCGCCAGTTTTACGCGGAGGCACGCGTGTTCTCGCCGGGCGAAGCGGATGCCGACCGAGACTGGATTCATCCGGGCACGTATTGCTACTCGTGCGACTACGGCGTGCTCGTCACTTATCCGTTGCCTCGCGCTCCGGGGCCCGTTGATGACCGCGCGCTGCTCGTGACCATAACGAGTCCCGGGCCGAACCGCGTGGCAGTTCTGTCAGAGATCCGCAAGGCGCTCGCGCTGCCCCTCGCTGAGGCGATACAGCTTTTTGAGGACGGCCGACCCGTGATCATCGAGCGACCGTCGTATGCGACGGAGGAAGTGAGCATGTTGATCCGCCGGCTTACCGAGATGGGAGCCGTCGTCGAGCGCTCGCGCAAGTCCTGAAGACAGCGGCGAGGTTCCTGCTAGCGTTGGGCGAATGATTGCAGCGTCGTATCGCTCTCCCAAGACGAAGGTGAGGACCAGCCGGACACACGGCCGCGGCTTGTTCGCGACAGAGCCGATCCGAAAAGGGGAGATCGTGTCTGTGAGAGGTGGACACATCCTCACGCCCACGATGCTGAAAAAAAGGCGGCTACCGGAAGGATATTGGGGGTACCCGATCGCACCCGGCTTGGTCCTCGGGCCTCTGACCCGACGAGAAACGACCAGCGTGATGATGTACCTCAATCACTCGTGCGAGCCCAACGTCGGGATCCTAGGACAGATCATCTTGGTTGCCATGCGGGCCATCCGCCCTGGCGAAGAACTCACGATCGATTACGCCATGTTCGGCGGCGACCCGACACCGATGCCATGCAAATGCCAGACAGCATCGTGCCGGCGGGTGATCGCGCCGACAGACTGGCGGCGCAAAGATCTCCGACGTCGATATGCCGGATATTTTTCGTCGCACCTGATGGCGAAAGTGGCGCCGGCAGGTTGATTGTCATCCGATGAACCGGCGCGTCGTCGATCCTTCTCTCTGGTCCGACACTCCAAAAGAGATCGTCGTCGATCTGTCGTTCGTGAAGACGTTCGACGAGTTCGTGCGCGCGATGAAGATCGGTTTTCCGCTCGAACAAGATCCTCTGGAGATTTGGGGCGCGATTCGAGACGGGCTCTTCTGGCAGACCTCCCCGTTGAAAGTTCGATTCGAAGGTTGGTCGCACTTCGAGACGGTGATGCCTCGTTACGCGACGAAGCTAAAGCGGCTTTTTCGCGATCACCTGGGCCGCGTCACCGTCGACTATCGCTGATTCGCTGATTCGCGAGTATCGTTGGCGACGAAGATGTCCTCTGTGGTTGGGGCGAAGGTTGAGGAGTGGCAGCGACAGGCAGGCCCCGTCGAGTGGACGGGCGATCTTGACGACGACTGCACGGCGTCTTGGGCTGGGCTGATTCTGCGAGCCGAGGAGATGAAGCGCGGCGTGTGGTGGTGGGCGGTTTACGATGATCAGCTCGGTGAGCTCATCGTGTCGTCGGACGACACAGAACGGTTCTCCAACGGGAACAAGGCGCGCGCGGCGGCCGAAAAGGCGGCCCGGGAGTGGCTTAAGAGAGGACTCGACAAATGAGGCCGCCTCCACAAATCGACGGCGCCGATGTCGTCCTCTGGGCGTGGTCCGAGCCCGCGCCGTTCTTCGTGATGCCGTACTCGGACGGCTCGCCCGGGATCCCGATCCACGGCCTCGCGATCTGCAGGTACCCAAAAACCGGAACGATCTACAAGTTCTCCTGCAACAGCGAGTGGGAAACTCAAAACGACAGCGCCTGGGACACCGTCGAGTCCGCTACGAGCGGCGAGTCGGGCCAGTACGACGTTCGTTCGGTTCAGTGGCAAGCGTTATGAGGCGGCTTTGCTTGACGTGGGAGCCGCTCAAGGGTGGGGTTTCGTGGAGGGAAGACCCGCTCGTCAACTTCCGTCGCGCCCGTGCCGCGTTGGAGGCCGACCTCGGGCCACCTCAGGCGCGCGATCTCGATTCAAACGGCATCGGCCCTTACGACGCATGGGCGCTCCGCTTTCCGTGCGGACTCGAGGTTCTGTTGCTCGCGTTTCATCTTGATTCGAGGGTGCAGAAGGTTCCGAAGGATCGGGAGACCATCGTCGAGATTCAGTCCAACCAGACTGATTTCGCCCACATCAGCGCGCACCTTCCGTTCGAGCTCGGGGACATATCGCCGTGGATTCCGGACCGGCGCACCACACAACCGCCGCGATGGACCGTCATGCGCCAGGATGACAACGGAAACACCTTCGAGGTCGGGTCTTACGGAACGCGCTGCGAAGCCGATATCGTTGCCGACACGTTCGAGGCGCGCGGGCACAAACAGAGTTACTGGGTTGTGGAACGCGCAGAAGAACCCAGTCTTCAGCGATGATCAGAGGCGTCTTGCTCGATCTCGACGGGACTCTTTTCGATCGAGACGCGGCGGTTCGGGATTTGCTCGACGCGCAATATTCCGAATTTGAAGCGGACCTACGATCGATTCCACGCGCAGACTTCACGGCCCGCGTCGCCGATCTCGACGACCACGGTTTTTGTGACAAGGCAGAGGTCTACGCGCGCGCAGCGGATGA
>DATMZL010000915.1:0-5586 GCA_035607075.1 Polyangia bacterium | reverse complement strand
TTCGTGAAGATGAACGGGCGCGAGGTCTACAAGCACGCCGTCCGCAACATGGCCGCCAGCGCGCGCATCGCGCTCGAGGCGAACAAGCTGACGCCCGACGACGTCACCTGGGTCATCGGTCACCAGGCGAACCTGCGCATCCTCGAGGGCGTCTCCGAGCGCGTCGCGATCCCGATGGAACGTTTCTTCCTGAACGTCGATCGCTACGGCAACACGTCATCCGCTTCGGTTCCGACGGCGCTCGACGAGGCCATCGAACAGAAGAAGCTACGCGAAGGCGACATCCTGCTGTTCACGGCGCTGGGCGGCGGGCTGACTTGGGCATCCGCGCTGGTGAGGTGGTAACCGTGGCGCTCGCCAACGGTACCAAGGCTGCGTTCGTGTTCCCGGGTCAGGGATCGCAGAAGGTCGGAATGGGGCGCGCATTGCACGACGAATACGCTGAGGCGCGCGCCGTGTTCAGCGAGGCCGACGAGGCGCTCGGGTATTCGTTGTCGACGTTGTGCTTCGAAGGGCCCGAGGCGGAGCTGACGCTGACCGCGAACGCGCAACCGGCGATCCTCGCGACCAGCGTCGCCGCGCTGCGCGCGCTGGAGGCGCGTTCGCCCGTGCGCCCGGTTGCCGTCGCCGGGCATTCGCTGGGCGAGTACAGCGCGCTCGTCGCCGCCGGATCGCTGACGTTAGCCGACGCGGTTCGCTTGGTGCACCTGCGCGGCAAGTTCATGCAGGACGCGGTCCCCGCGGGCCTCGGCGCGATGGCCGCGATCATCGGGCTTTCGGGCGACGACGTGGCCGCGCTGTGCCGCGAGGCCGCGGGCGCCGAGGTTGTCAGCGCCGCGAACCTGAACGGCGCCGGCCAGGTGG
Source organism: Polyangia bacterium (assembly GCA_035607075.1). Lineage (GTDB taxonomy): Bacteria > Myxococcota_A > Polyangia > Fen-1088 > Fen-1088 > JADGRB01. Next base: position 4,722 of record DATMZL010000915.1, on the reverse strand, counting down.
TGATCGCGGGTCACAAGGACGCTGTCGATCGCGCGTGCGCGGCCGCCAAGACGCGCGGCGCGAAGATGGTGAAGTTGCTCGCTGTCAGCGCCCCGTTCCATTGCGCGCTGATGCAGCCCGCCGCCGATCGCCTGGCCTCCGAGCTCGCCCGCGTCGACGTGAAACCCCCGGCGGTTCCGGTGGTCAGCAACGTCGAGGCGGCGCCGAACCAGGACGCCGCGCGCGTGAAGGAGCTGCTTGAGCGCCAGGTGACCGCACCGGTCCGCTGGGAGGAATCGGTGAAGTGCCTGGTGGGGCTGGGCGTCACCTCGGTCGTCGAGGTGGGCGCTGGAAACGTGCTCGGGGGCCTGGTCCGGCGGATAGCCCCCGACGTTACGGTGCATGCCGCCGGGGATCCCGCTAGCATCGAGGCGTTGGCACATGCGTGAACTGGAAGGGAAAGTTGCGCTCGTGACGGGTGGATCGCGCGGGATCGGCCGCGCCATTGGCGTCGCGTTGGGCAAGCTGGGAGCGAAGGTCGTGCTGAACTACGCCAGCAACGAGGCTGCAGCCGCCGAGGCCGCCGCCGCGGTCACCGCCGCAGGCGGCGCCGCGGTGACGAAGCGGTTCGACGTCGCCGATCCCGCCGCGGTCGACGCTGCGTTCAAAGAGGTCGTTGCGGCGGAAGGCGCGCTGCACATCCTGGTCAACAACGCGGGCGTCGCCGTCAACACGCTGGTGCTGGGGGCGAAGGACGCCGACTGGAAGCGCGCCATCGACGTCAATCTGAATGGAACGTTCTACTGTTGCCGTGCCGCGCTGCGCCCGCTGATGAAGGCGCGCGAGGCGGGTCGGATCATCAACATCACCTCGATCACGGGCGAGGGCGGCTCGGCGGGACAGGCGCCTTACGTCGCCGCCAAGGCAGGGATCATCGGTCTGACGAAGACGCTGGCCAAGGAATATGCGTCGCGGGGCATCACGGCGAACGCGGTGTCGCCGGGCTACATCGACACCGACATGACCGCCAACGAACTGCCCGAGGCCAAGCGCGCCGAGCTGCTCAAGACGATTCCGCTGGGACGCGTCGGTAAACCAGAGGATGTTGCCGCTGCCGTCGCCTACCTGGCAGGGCCGCTGGGCGGCTACGTGACGGGGCAAGTCTTGCGCGTCAACGGTGGACTTTTAATGTAAGGTACGCGCCGCCAAACCGTAACAACTGGATCGAGAGGACCCAATCCCATGGCCGACGAAATCGAAGAAAAGGTCAAAAAGATCATCATTGAGCAGCTCGAGGTCGCGCCCGACAAGGTCAAGCTGGAGGCTTCCTTCTCGGACGACCTGAAGGCGGACTCGCTCGCGGTCGTCGAGCTGGTGCTCGCCCTCGAGGAGCAGTTCAAGATCGAGATCCCCGACGAGGACACCGAGAAAATCAAGACTGTCGGGGACGCCATCAACTACATCAAGGCGCACGCGAAATAATCGCGGGTCGCGCCGCGACGGAGGAAAGCACGCGCATGGCACGAAGGGTTGTCGTCACCGGCATCGGGCTCGTCACGCCGATTGCCGTCGGCACAGAAGAGACGTGGCAAGGGTTGCTCGCTGGCAAGTCCGGCATTGGCCCCATCACGCACTTCGACCATTCCGCGTTCGCGACCCACTTCGCGGGCGAGGTCCGGAACTTCGACATCACGCGCTGGATGACGTCGCGTGAAGCCAAGACCATCGATCTCTTCATTCAGTTCGGCGTCGCCGCCGGTCTGATGGCGGTCGCGGACTCGGGCCTCGAGATCAAGGGCGAGTTCGCGGAGCGGGTCGGCTGCTTCGTCGGTGCCGGCCTGGGCGGCGTCAGCACGATCGAGCACACCTGCAGGACGTTGTGGGACAAGGGACCCCGGCACGGGATCTCTCCCTTCTTCGTTCCGATGATCATCGTCAACCTGGTGCCCGGACAGATCTCGATCCGGGTCGGCGCCAAAGGCCCGAACATGTCGCAGGTCTCGGCGTGCTCGACGGGCGCGCACGCGATCGGCGACGCGGCCCGCGTCATCGAGCGCGGCGACGCCGACGCGATGATCTGCGGGGGCGCCGAGGCGACCGTATCGCCGCTGGGCGTGGGCGGCTTCAACAGCATGCGCGCGCTGTCGACGCGCAACGATGCGCCGCAACAGGCGTCGCGTCCGTTCGACCTCGAGCGCGACGGCTTCGTCATCGCCGAAGGCGCGGGCGTCATCGTGCTCGAAGAGCTCGAGCACGCGAAGGCGCGCGGCGCGAAGATCTACGCCGAGGTGCGGGGCTACGCGCTGAACGCAGACGCGCACCACATCACGTCGCCGGCGCCGGAAGGTGAGGGCGCCCAGCGCTGCATGAAGCTCGCGTTGAAGGACGCGAAGCTGAACGCGTCGGACATCGGCTACATCAACGCGCACGGAACATCCACGAAGCAGGGCGACATCGCCGAGACGATGGCGGTCAAGAAGGTGTTCGGCGACGCCGCGCGCAAGGTGATGGTCAGCTCGACGAAGTCGATGACCGGCCACATGCTGGGTGCCGCAGGCGGCGTCGAGACCGCGATCTGCGCGCTGGTCGTGGCGCGCGGCGTGGTGCCGCCGACAATCAACTACACGACGCCCGATCCCGAATGCGACCTCGACTACGTGCCGAACACGGCCCGCGAGGTGCGCGTGCAGCACGCCCTGACCAACAGCTTTGGTTTCGGCGGCACGAACGCCTGCCTCGTCTTGAGTAGAGTCTAGCCCTCGCTCGGACCACGGCCGACGATCCGACTCGCTGGCTGCGCCGGGCCTGCGCTTCCGGTGCTCATTTACCCAAGTAAACTCCGCTCCGGTTCTCGGCCCGGCTTCGCCATCGAGCCGGCTGGTCGGCCGATTTTCGTCGACCCTTCTGAGGGGCCCCCTGTAGCGGGCTACTTGCGGCGAAGCTCGGCTTCGGCGAGCAGCCAGTCTTCTTCGCTGTAGCCGTCGAGGCTTCCGCGCGCGAGGTAGAGCTCGTAGGCGCGCGCCGCAATCTCTTCGTGCGTCGGGTCCGCGTTCGGGGCGGCCGCCACCTTACCGTTCGCCGCCTTCACCTTCGGCGCAGAAACCTTTGCGCCCTTCACTGTCTTCCGCCCAATGAGTTTCATGAGCCACATATACGGCGCGGTTGTGGTGGTGAGCAAAGAATTTGTCGAAAAAAGTTCGTCGACGCGCGACGTTGACGATCCTGAAACAGGAATCTGACTTTGCCGCTCGTCGCTCCGCGCCGCAGGCGCGGCGACTATTGTTTTTTCAGGTAGCCGCGATCCCGCGCTTCGCGCGGGGGCGGCTAATCAGCCTGCGCGATGTGCCCGATTTCCAAGTTTCCGTCGAGCTCGTCGCCGAACGCTTCGCGCTCCTGTTCCAGTTCGTCCACGATCGCGACTAACAATCTGGCCGCGAGCTCGCGCGGCATTCCGACCGGTTCGTTCATAATCTCAGCGAGCGTGAACGACCAACGGCGGTCGCGCTTCGCCCAATCGATGATCTCGTGGGGAGCCTCGATACGGCGCCGGGCGAGCTCGTGAAGTTGCGACCGGCGTGGAGACCTTCTCATCTCAGCCTGAAGCTCAACGATCAAGCTCGGCAGGGTCGATGACGGGTTATTCACGTTCGCCGGCCTCCTCGAGAATTTGCTTCCGCATTCCCCGCTTGCAAGGCCTGCTCGGCTTGCTTGCGAGGTTCTACTTTCGGATCCAACGATGTCGATTACTGGTCGCGGTTCCTGTACGAGCCTCCGTTACCTAATTTTCATCAGCGCTGCTGTTTACGCATCGGTTACGAATCGCGCGCGCGCCGAAAGCGACGGAGCGATCTCACCACTTTCGAACATCACCGGTCCAGCAGATTCGACCCCGTCCGCTGATTACGTCAGACCGCAAACGGAACCGCCGCGCTTCGATCCGGAGAGCGCAGCGGCGCGTGACGCCAGAGCCCGCGCGCCCGCGCCGCCGAAACCTGTTCAGCTGAAACCGACGTCAGAAGTCGGCGGTATCGTTGACGTTGGTAAGGGGGAAAATGCGACCTCGCGCTGGCCGGTCGATAACGCGACGCCGCGCCGGCCGGTCGACAATGCGAACGCCTCGTCGCGCTGGCCGGTTGATAACTCGACGCCGCGGTGGCCGGTTTACAACTCGACGCCGCGCTGGCCGTCCGAGTCGGTCCCGCCGCCAGCGACCGCCACCAAGAACAAACCGAACAAAAACAGGAATGACGGCGCGCGCTGGCCGGCGGGCTCGACGCCGGTGAGGCGCTCCTGGGTCGTGACACAGGCGCCGTCCAGCGCGCCAGCCTCCAGCGCGCCCCCGATCGCCGCGCCCGCGAGCGGAGCGACGGCCGTGCCATCAACGCCTCAGGCAACGATTGATAATGTGAGGCCGCCACCGCCCACGCCGCCGCCGCCGCCGGTTGCGCTTCCGCCTGCGCCGGTGAGCGGGCCGGCGACGCTGGACCAGGCGCAGCCACCGACTCTGCCGACCCCTCAAGGACCCTCGGGTGTTCCCCCGGCTCCGCCGGCGCCGGCCACGATCGAAGCGGCGCGCCCGACCGCGACGCCGCCACCGCCAGCGCCTGCCGCGTCGACGCTGTCGCCCGAGGCGCAGACGCCCGTTGCGCCCGCAACGCCGCCGCCGGTTGCGCTGGGTGCGACGACAGCGACTCCGATTCCGGCGTCGCCATCGCAGGGGACTCCTGAAGTGCCCGCTGCGCG
>DATMZL010001265.1:0-9447 GCA_035607075.1 Polyangia bacterium | reverse complement strand
CCTGCTGCAGCGACGAGAACGCCAGCGCCACCGCAGCCGTTCCCACGGCCGCGACGCACAGCCAGACGATGATGGCGGTCGACCTACGCGGCAATCGACCGCCAGTGTAGATCGCAGATCGCTACCGACTGCGCCCGAACGTCGCCAGCGTCGTCTGGTCGCCGGCCTCGATCGCGACCTCGGCGTCCAGGCTCGTCCGGTCGCGGTTCACCGTCGCGACCGCTAGCGTCTTTCCACCCCGGCGGTACGCCACCGTCGCGTCGCGCGCCGCCAGATCGCCGTGGACGTCGATGCGGTCCCAGCTCTCGGCGTGCCCGACGTACGACAGCGTCACGTCGTACTGCGTGGTCCAGAAGAACGGCGGCGCCGTGAACGGCAAATCGCCGCCCAGCATGTTCAGCGCCGCGACGCGCCCCATGCGCTGCGCGACGACCCAGTGCTCGATGCGCACCTGCTCGCCGGTCGGCGCGTACGGATAGCGGGCCACGTCGCCCGCCGCGAACACGCCCGCCGCGCTGGTGCGGAGGCGATCGTCGACGACGATGCCGCGGTCGATGTCCAGGCCCGCCGCTCGCGCCAGCTCGAACGACGGCCGCACGCCGACGCCCAGCACGACCATGTCGGCGGTGATCCGTTCGTCGCTGCCCGCCAGGATGACGGCGTCGGGCTCGACCGCCGACACCGTTTGACCGAGGTGGAAGCGGACGCCGTGTTCTTCATGCACGCCGCGCAGGAACCCGCCCAGCTCGGGTCCCAGCGTGCGCTCGAACGGAACGGTCTCGGGCGCCACGACGTGCACCTCGAGGTTGCGGGCGCGGAGCGACGCCGCGACCTCCATGCCGATGAAGCTGGCGCCCACGACGACGACGCGGCGCGCGCGCGTGGCCCGCTCGATGATCGCGCGGCTGTCCGCCAGCGTGCGCAGCGTCAGCACGTGCGGCTGGTCGCCGCCCGGCAGCGGCGGCCGCACCGGATCGGCGCCCGTCGCCAGCAGCAGCGCGTCCCACGCGACGTCGCGGCCATCCGCGAGCGTCAGCTTCTTGCCCGCGGGATCGATCGCGTCGACCCGCGCGCCCAGCGTCAGCGCGATCTTCTGCTCGCCAAAGAACGCGGGCGGCCGCAGCGGGATCTACTCCTCGGGCGCGTTGCTCGTCAGATAGTTTTTCGACAGGTTGGGGCGGTTGACCGGCGGCGATTCATCCGCGCCGAACAGCAAGATCTCTCCGTCGTAGCCCTCGCGGCGTAGCGTCTCGGCCGCCGATTCGCCGGCCGCGCCTGCCCCGACGATGGCGATGGTCCGCAGCGACGAGCTCCGGCGCAGCGTCACCGGACCGCCCGTCCGCGCGCCGACGCGGATCACCCCGTCGGTCAGCGCGACCTCGTAACAGGGGATGGGGTTCAGCGCGGGCGCCCGCACCGGGGCGCCCGTCCGCAGGTCGAAACAGGCGTGGTGCCACGGGCAGCGGACGGTGTCGCCACTGAACAGTCCCTCGGCGAGCGGGCCGCCGTAATGCGTGCACGTGGCGCCGATCGCCAGCACTTCCTCGTCGCGGCGCACGAGCACCACTGCCTCGCCGTGCGCGTGTCCGAGCAGCGGCGTCTCCCCGACCAGGTCTCCCTCGGGGATTCCGGCTTCCAGATCAGGACCGGTCAGCTTGGCGTCGTGTCCACCCATGCGCCTTAGAGTTGCAGGGCGCGGGTCGGGTTACAAGGGATTACAAGCCGCGTGAAACGCGGCGGCGTCGAGGTCACACGCGACGATTCGGCGGGTGCGCCTCGCTGCGCGCGCGGCGACGAACCACCGGTTGGACAGGCGGCGGCGTGGCCGTCGCGGCTTCGCTGGACAGCTCGGCTTCAGCTTCCAGCCAGTCGTCGAGCTCGTGGCCGGGAACGGATCCACGCTGCAGATACAGCTCGTAGGCGCGCTTCGCGATCTCGTCGGCGTTGGGTCGCGCCGACGTCTCGTTCGACTTGGGCATTCCGTGATCCTCCAGGCCCCGGAAGCTAACCATCGGGCCTCCGGTCGCAAGCGCGCGGCCGGTAAGGGAATTCCCTAAAACCGACGACGGTTGCGACTACCCATCCGGCTGAGTTTGTGTACTATGCGCGCATGTCCCCACTGGCGCCCCTCCGGAAAAGGACCCTGAGCGCGGTTCTCGCCGCCTCCCTCGCCCTTGCCCTGACCGTGGTCAGTCTTCCGCGCGTCGCCCACGCCGATCTCGGCGACGAGCCGAGCTCGAAATCGACGTCATCCGAAGGCGGCGCGGGTCAGGTCGAGGACGCCGACAAGCCCAAGGACGGGTCGCTGCTGGAAAAGAAGCCGGCCGATGCGGCGGTGCAAAAGGCGGCGGCGCCTTCCACGCCGTTCTACGAGAAATGGCAGTTCTGGGCGATCACGGGCGCGGTCATCGTCGGCGCGATCGCGCTGATCTGGGGCGGCCAGGCGCTGGCCCACCAGCTGAACGGCGGCGACGTCAGGCCGTGCAACACCGACTTCGAGGGACGCTGCTTCGGGGAAGGCCGATGATGCGCTCCCCGATGCGCCGTCTGCTTCCAGCGCTGGCTGTCGCGGCGATCTCCGCCGGCGCGGCGGGCTGCAACGAGTTCCACTACTACGACATCGACGTGTCGTTCGTCGGGTTCTCGGCCAGCGGCAACGAGGTGTCGACGATCCAGATGGTCGTGATGACGGTCAGCGGCGCCGACAACGGCCGCATCGACATCAGCGCGACGCAGAACATGGGGTTGCCGGTCACCATCGGAACCAACCTGGGAATCTTCGAGTTCGCGACGTTCGCCGACTCGGGCACGCTGACGTTCAGCGCCGACGCCTACGACGAGAACTCCAGCGCCAACCCCATGTGCAAGACCGGCACTGGCTCGGTGCAGGTCCCCGCGACGGCGACCGTCACCAACAGCGCGAAGCTGAACATCATGAAGACCAGCGACGGCTGTATGTAAAGCCGCCGCCGGTCGATTGGTCGGGCGATTTCGGTCGCTCAGTCGACCGTGTCTTCGATCTGAACCGCGTCGCCCAGCTCGCCTTCCAGGTACTGGCGCAGGCGCCGCTTCAGGCGCTCCTCGATCTGGCGGACGCGCTCGCGCGTGACGCCGAAGCGCTCGGCGATCTGGACCAGCGTCGCCGGCTCGTCGTTCAGCAGCCGGTCGCGGAAGATCTCCAGGTCGCGGTCGCGCAACGTATCGCCGAACGCGTGCAGCTTCTCCTTCAGGATCGCGCCGAACTCACCGGCTTCGACCTGCACGTCGGGGCGCAGCGCCGGCGCCGCGCGCACGAAGTCGCCCTGCGTCCGGTCACCTTGCTCGTCGGAGCGCATGGGCGCGTCCAGCGACGTCTCGGACGCGTTCAGCCGGCGCTCCATCTCGACGACCTCCTGCTCGGAGACGTCCAGCGCGGCGGCGAGGTGCTTGGCCTCGACCTCGTAGCCCTGCTTCTCCAGCTTCTCGCGCTCCTTGCGGAGGTTGAAGAACAGCTTTCGCTGGGCCTGCGTCGTTCCGACCTTGACCAGCCGCCAGTTCGCCAGGATGAACTTCAGGATGTACGCGCGAATCCACCACGACGCGTACGACGACAGCTTCACGCCGCGGTACGGGTCGTATTTCTGGACCGCGTGGATGAGACCGATGTTTCCCTCCTGAATCAGGTCCAGGATGTTGCGGTGCGCGCGCCGGTACTCCTGCGCGATCTTCACGACAAGGCGCAGGTTGGCCGTGATGAGGCGCGACGCGAGCGCGGGCGCGTGGTCCTTGCAGAACTTCACGGCGACCGCGTGCTCCTCCTCGCGGGTCATCAGCGGGTAGCGCCGCAGCTCGTGCAGGTACGCGCCGATCGTCGAGTAGTCCGAGAGGCTCGGTTCGACCGTCGGGGCGGCGCCGTCCGCTGCTGCGCCGTCGGCGGGCGCAGCGGCTCCCGAGGCGTCGTCTTCGCCGTCGGGCATCCGGCCGAGCGGCAGGCCCGCGACATCACCAAGCCCTCCCTCGGCCGCCTCGGCCGCCTCCGTATCCTGCGCGACCGCCTTTAAATGCTGCGTGGGTGGTTTCTCTACCGGGCTGCGGCCGCGCGATCTTCCATTCGATCGGGCCGAGCCGGGAACTTGGTGCGGGACGCCTTCGTGCTTGTTTCGGAGCGCGGTGCTGAGCATGGTCGCAAACATCGCAAGCCCCATGCCACCGCATCACCCCTTAGACCCGCGTCCCGCCTGGGGTTAGAGCTACCTCTCAGGGGGACCGTTACGACCCGGTAGCAGCCAAGCGTTTCCTATACAGGATCGAGGTAACCATCTCCGCCCATCGCGTCTAGAGGGCCCCGGGGGCTCATGGATGTTTTTACGGGGCTTCTTCGTAGCGCTCAGTACGTCCGAAGATGTCGTCTTGGTAACGGATGAAGTGGAAGAGCGCGACCGCCGCCATCCCGCCGCTAATGAGGAACGAGATGTTCGCGGCGCGCGCGAAGCTGCGCTTCTGTTCCAGATCCTGCATCGCCGCTTGGCGCGAGTCACCGTTCGGCTGCAGCTGCGAGAGAACCCCGAAGAACGTGCCCGCCGCGAGGGCGACGGCGGAGAGGCCCGTCGACGCGTACGCCGTGTTCGCCGGCCAGCGCCGGCGGCGCGGCAGGTTGTCGGGGGTCAGCCTGATCTGCAGCTCTTCGCCCGGGCGGACGTCGACCCGCGAGGTCCAGGGGAAGCGATCGGTGGCTTCGACGCGGACGTTGTGCTTGCCGGCGACCAGCGTCGGCGAGATCAACGGCGTGATGCCCAGGTAAGCGTTGTCGATCGCGACGCGGGCGCCGCCGGGGTCCGAGGAGACGGAGATCTTGCCCGGCTCCTCGCGCGGCCTGAAGAGCTCGCTCGACGCGTCCTGCACGGCCTTGATGAGGTTCTCGACGCCGCCTTCGACAAGTCGGAAGACGCGCCTTTCCACGCGTCCTTCCTGGATGTTGTTCAAGTTGAGGTTGAACAACACCTGCTTGCCGCGCGTGCCGATGCTGCCCGCGACGATGCGGCGGACGCCCAGCGAGACGCCCGCGCGGCCGAGGCAGGCGGTGTCATCCAGGCACGCCTGCGCGCGCCGCTCGCTCTCGACGCCCAGGCGGGCGCGGAACTCTTCCTTGCCGGCGATCTCGAAGCCGCCGTGCTGGGCGGCGTAGGCGATGATCACCTCGGTCAGGTTGTCGGCCAGGTCGGCGTCCTTGTCCGCGGTCGCGAGCACCAGCACCGCGATCTTTTCTCCCGCGCGCGCGCGCTTCGGCGCGATCAGCATGCCGGCGGCGGCGAGCAGGAACAGGAGCGGGCGCGTCGCGTTCATGAGCACGCTCCGCCCGTGCAGCGGTTCGACTGACACCAGTTGTTCGCCTGGCAGGCCGAGCCGGCGCTCAGCGGCGGCACGCAGATAGAACCGGTCCCCGTGGTGCAGACGGCCCGGTTGCCCGCGATCCAGCGGTTGGCGCCGCAATCGGCGTCGTCGCGGCACAGCGTCGTGCAGACCTTGTAGGGCAGCTCTGGCGTGGGTGCGCAAACCAGATCGCCGACGCACTGATCGTCGGCGGTGCAGGGCAGACCGAAGTAGCCCGGGTAGCAGCCGGGCTTCTTCGTGCCGTCGCGCCCGACAGTGAACGGCAGGCAGACGTGGCCGAAACCGCCGCGCGGCGTGCACGGCCCGGTACCGCCCGGGCAGAGGCGGCTGCACGTTCCTTGATCGGACGACGACGTCGGCGTGCTCGAGAAGACGCAGCTGGTGCCCTCGTCGCGCGTGCAGTCCGCGTCGTCGAAGCAGCGCGCCCCGCGGTAGGCGTCGGGCGTCGCGCAGCGGCCGCCGCCGGCACCGTCCAGCTGGCAGACGAACTTCCCCTGGTCGCTGTCGTAGATCTCGCACTCGTCTTCGTGGCTGCACGGCACCGTGCACAGCTTCAGCTCCAGCGCCGCGTCTGGTTCGTGGTCGCTGACGCACTTGCCGACGATGCAGTCGATGTCGGATTCGCACAGGAAGCCGAGCAGGCCGGGCAGGCAGATGTGCGGGCTGCCCGGGCCCGAAAGCTTGCTGAAGCAGAAGTGGTTGGGCGGGCAGCGATCCTGCGCGTCGCAGTTCGGAACGCAGATGTCGGGCGGGTGGGCCGCGGCAGCGACGAGCTTCGGCAAGCAGGATTGTCCCGGGCCGCACGACGATCCGCCCTTCACGCAGTCACGCTGCAGGCAATAAAGATGGTCGGCGTGCCAGTAGAGGTCGTTCGGACGCGGGTTGGGAATCTTGGCGTAGAGCTCGTTGAGAAACGTGGCGGCGCAGGTCGAGCGCACCGGGTTCGGGCAATCGGCGTCGACCGAGCACGGTTCCATCGTCACGCAGACGCCCTCGTCCGCGGTCACGTCGGTGCGCAGGCAGCCGAGGTCGGCGCGCCCGCACGGGCCGTTGGGCGTTGTCGCGTCGTCGGGATGGCAGGCGGCGAGCCTGGCGTTGCCCTGCACGCAGACCGCGTCGCCTTCGGGCAACGACATCGGCTCGCCGCACGACCGCGTGCAGAAGTCGGTGCCGTCGAGCTGGCTGGCCGCGAAGCAGGTCATCGGCTGGCCGTCGCGGTCGGTCCCGCACAGCGGATCGCGCGCGGCCGTGTCGCAGGCGAACACGCGGGCCTGGAACGCGTCCTCGTCGACCGAGCAACCGATCGCGAGCGTCGCCATCGCGAGCATCGACGCGCGCAGGATCACCGGATCATGCTCTTGACGAAGGGCGCGTCGGCCGCGTTGGGCGCGAGCTCGAGATAGAGCTTGTAGTTGTCGTTGGCCTCGCGCGTTCGCCCCGCGCGCATGTAGCACTTGCCCAGGAACTTGTGCGCCGGCGGAGATTTGGGCGCGAGCCGTTTCGCTTCCTCGCCGCGCGCGCACGCTTCGCCGATCTCGCCCTGGGCGAGCAGCTTCTCGGCCTCGGCGAGCACCTCGCGCGGACCGCGGGTGGCCGGGGCGGCGGGCTCGGGCGGCGCAGGTGCGGCCGGTGCCACCGCCTTCGCGTCTGCGTGGACGTCGGCGGCGGGGGCGGCGGGCGCCGCGGCCGTCGCGCGCGGGGTCGTGTCGCGGTTCGAGAGCGCGCGCCGCTTGCTACGCGAATCGCGCGCAGGCGGCGCGGTCGGCAGCTCGGCGGGCGCGGCTTCCACGGCGGCGTGTGCCTCCGGCGGCGGCGCGGGCGCGGCGACGGGCGGCGCCGGCGCCACGGGAACAGAAGCCGCGGCCGCGGCGGGCGCACGTTCGCTCATCTGCGCGCGGCGCACGCGCGCGGTCGCGATCGCGCCCACCGCCGATCCGCCAAGCAGCAGCGCTGTGCCCGCGATGACGAGCGCCTTCTGCCGCGCGCTGCTCGGGCGGCTCGTCATATCGGCCGTCGTCGCGAAGCGATCGCCCGCGTCGCGCGCCGGAACGGTCGCTGTGTCGATCGGCGTGGCCATGTCGCGGGCGGTCGGCATCGCCGCGCGGACGTTCGCGGGCGCCGGCGCGGCGGAGCCGCCCGTCCCGCCGAGCATCGTCTCGATGGCCTCCCGGAAAGCGACAGCGTTTGGGAAACGAAGGTCGCGGTTCTTCTCCAGCCCGCGCAGCACGATCTGATCGACCTCGGGCGGGATGTTGAGATCGCGCCGGCGCTCGCTGGGCGGCTCGGGCGGATCCGCGAGATGGCGGCTGATGATGCCCATCGCCGAGTCGGCATCGAACGGGAGGTCGCCAGTCACCATCTGGTAGAGGATCACCGCCGCCGAATAAAGGTCGGCGCGCCCGTCCAGCGGCTCGGCGCGCGCCTGTTCAGGAGACATGTACTCGGGCGTGCCGCACACCAGGCCCTGGACCGTCAGCATCGCCGAGCGATCGTCCTCCTCGTCGGTGAGCGTCGCCTTGGCGATGCCGAAGTCGCACACCTTGACGAAGTCCTTCTCGCCGCGGCGCTCGATCAACATGATGTTGCTCGGCTTGAGATCGCGGTGGATGACCCCCTGCGCGTGCGCCTCGTCGAGCGCGCTCATCACCTGCGTCATGATCCGGGCGACGCGCAGGAGCGGCAGCGGGAAATCGTTGTGGATCACCTGCGCCAGATCGCGACCGGTCAGCAGCTCCATCGCGATGTAGAGCGTGCCGTCGCTGTCTTCACCCGAATCGATGATCTGGATCGAGTTCGGGTGGTTCAGCAGCGCGGCGCTCTTCGCCTCGCGCTTGAAACGCCCGACCAGACGGTCGTTCTTCAGCAGGTGATGGTGCAGGACCTTCACCGCCACCGGCTTTCCTAGCGACAGCTGCAGCGCCTTGTAGACGTTGCCCATCGCGCCCGCGCCGATCAGCTTGTCGATGCGGAAATTCCCGGCGACGACCCGCCCCGGCATGGGGTCGAGGCTCGCTAACCTCGGGTCCTGCTCCTGCGGCGGGCTCATGAAATGACGACGCCGCCGGATGATATCCGGCTTTGAGGAGGCCGCCTAATCGCAGAGCAGATCTCAGAGATAGCCGCGATCCCGCGCTTCGCGCGGGGCCGGCTAATCGCCGAGGCAGATGCCGAGGTCGCGCGCGGTCTGGACCGTGTCGGAGTCGAGCGGGACGGTCTTCATCGTCGCGATCGCTTCCTCCATCGCGACCGGCACCATGTGCGGCGGAACGTAGGCGACGATGTTGCCGAACTTTCCCTGCTCCACCATGCGCACGGCCGCCGCGCCGAAGCGCAGCGCCAGCAAGCGATCGCGGTGCGTGGGGCTGCCGCCGCGCTGCAGGTGGCCCAGCACCAGCGAGCGGACCTCGAAGCCCGTCGCCTCGCCCAGATAGGCGCCGATCTTCTCGGCGATGCCGCCCAGCCGGACCTCGCGGCCGAGCTCCTCGCCGATGGTGCTGATGCCGCCGTCCTTGGGCCGCGCGCCCTCAGCGACGACGACGATGCAGTAGCGGCGTCCCGCGGCGTAGCGGCGCTTGATGCGCTCGACGACGCGATCGATGTCGTACGGGATCTCGGGCAGCAGGATGACGTGGGCGTTGCCCGCCACACCGGCGTGCATCGCGATCCAACCCGCGTAGCGCCCCATCACTTCGACGACCATGATTCGCTCGTGCGATTCGGCGGTCGAGTGCAGGCGATCGATCGCTTCCGTCGCGACGGTGACCGCGGTGTCGAAGCCGAACGTCGCCTGCGTGCAGGACAGGTCGTTGTCGATCGTCTTGGGGACGCCGACGATCGGCATGCCCTTCTTGAGGAAGCGGGTCGCGATGCGGAACGCCCCGTCGCCGCCTATCGCGATCAGCGCGTCGCCGCCGACCTCGCGGAAGCGGCGCATGATCTCGTCCGAGATGTCGACCGTGACCTTCTTGCCGTCGCGTTCGGTGATGAACTCGAACGGGTGGCCCTTGTTGACGGTGCCGAGGATCGTGCCGCCGAGGTGGGCGATGCCGCGGACCTTGTCGCGCGTCAGGTCGATGA
>DATMZL010000800.1:0-3808 GCA_035607075.1 Polyangia bacterium | reverse complement strand
CGGAGACACCTGCACGACGCTGGAGCTGGGGACGAACGCGCCGACCCTTCCCATCGCCGGGCCACCCGGCTTCGCCTACACGAACGCGTGGCGTGGGCCTTGCGACGGATCGAAGCCGCCAACGTTCGCGATCGGCGGGCTGGGGCAGGTCACGCCGGGAACGACGGGCCAGCTGTTTCAGTTCCCGCGTTACGACATTCACGTCGTCGTGTTCTTCGACAGTGGGACCGGCGTCGCCGAAGGTGTTCGGATCGACAAGGACGACGTCGCGGTCACCGCGCTGTGCACGAGCAATCCGTGCCCGACGTGCACCGGCGCGTGCGCGCTCGACGCGACCTACACGTTCACCACGAGCGGCGGCCTGGCGTTTTATCGCAACTCGACTGTTCTCGCGCCGCCCGTCTCGTACGTGCACATCCAGCGGCCGGAGGCCGGGACCGGCGCGGAGATGTCGTGTGCGCCGCCGTTCCCTGCTTGTGGCGGCGACGCCATCGATGTCGCGGATGTCATGACCGCCGTCTCCGATCCCGAGGTGCGGGACGCGTTCGAGCGATCGAAGGGCGCGGGGACGACTCCCTTCTACGGCGAGGACCATCGCGGCGGCGACGGCGTGGCCTTTCAGATCCAGCGCGACGACGGCGGCGGGTTCTTGATCGGGGCGGCGTGCCCTGACCCGTCGCCCCGACCGTGCATGCCGATTCCGCCGGGTTTGAGCCGCTTGCTCTCGCTTCTGCTGGCGCTGGATCAGCAGCAGGTCGCCGCCGATCCGACCTGCGCCTTCCGCCGTCCCTGATCAGGTCTTCGCTGCGAGCAGGTCGACCTTCTCGATCTTCGGCGGCTCGGCGAGCAGCTCCGGCCCCTTCGCCATCAACGCGGCGGCGATGCGTCCGTTGAGGTGCGCTTCGCGGCCGCTCTCGCCCTCGAACGCATCGAAGATGCCGAACGTGGAGGGGCCGAAGCGGAGCGCGTACCAGACGGTGGTCTCGCGCTCCTCGCGCGCGAGGGCGAGCGCGCCTTCCAGCAGCTTCGCGACTTCGTTTTCCTTGCCCGGCTTCGCTTGCAGGCGGGCGAACAATCCGACTTTGACCATGGCATCAGTCCTTTTCTGCCCGCGCATGTCACGGGCCGGGGCAAGCTAAGGCCGCGCTCCGCACCTGCCAGGGCCAACCCGGTGTTGTGACGGCCCCTCACCCTAAGCCCCCGGCCGTCGGCACGGCTATGCTTCTCGCCATGTCCAGTCTTCCCCGTACGGCGCTGGTGACCGGAGCCAACCGTGGCCTGGGCCTGGAGACCGCACGCCAGCTCGCCGCCGACGGTTACCAAGTCGTCGTCAGCAGTCGCGAGGCGGCCGCCGCCCGCGCCGCCGCCGACGCGCTCGCGAAAGGCAAACCCGCCGGCACGGTCACGCCGCTGCCGGTGCCGCTCGACGTCGGCGATCCCGCCGAGATCGCCGCGGCGGCCGGGCACCTGCGCGCAGGCGGCGCGACGATCGACGTGCTGGTCAACAACGCCGGGATCGCGATGGATGGCTTCAACGCCGAGGTCGCGCGCCGGACGATCGAGGTGAACTTCCTCGGCCCGCTGCGCGTGACGGAGGCGCTGCTGCCCATCATCCCGGCAGGCGGCACCATCGTGATGGTCTCCAGCGGAATGGGCGAGCTGTCGGGCGTCGACGCCGAGCTGCGCGCGCGCTTCACCGATCCGAAGCTGACGCGCGACGCGCTCATGGCGCTCGCGCAGGAGTTCGTTGCCGACGTCGCCGCCGGCCGGCACCGCGAGCGCGGCTGGCCGTCGTCCGGCTACCGCGTCTCGAAGATCGCGCTCAACGCGCTGGTCCGCGTCTGGGCGCCGGACCTGGCAGCGCGCCAGATCATCATAAACGCCGTCTGCCCCGGCTGGGTGCGCACCGACATGGGCGGGCGCGGCGCCAGCCGCAGCGTCGAGAAAGGCGCTGCGTCGATCGTCTGGGCAGCGACGCGCGAGCGCGAGCCGACCGGCGGCTTCTTCCGCGACGGCCGCCGCATCGATTGGTGAGCGCGATCATCCCGGCGGACGCAAACCGCGCGGGACGACCCGGCGTTCGACGGCGCCGAGCAGCGCCTCGAGAGCGATCGCCATGACGGCGGCGGGGACGGCGCCCTGCAGGATCAGGCCGAAGTCGTTCAGGCGGATGCCGGTCAGGATCGGTTGGCCGAAGCCGCCGGCGCCGACCAGAGCGCCGACGGTCGCGGTGCCGACGGCGATGACGGCCGACGTCTTGATTCCGGCGACGATGAACGGCAGCGCGAGCGGCAGCTCGACGAGGCGCAGGCGCGCGCGGGCCGGTAGGCCGAGCGCCCGCGCCGACACCTCCAGCGGCTCGGGAATGCCGACCAGCCCGGCGTGCGTGTTGCGTACGATCGGCAGCAGGCCGTAAAGGAACAGCGCCGCGATCACGGGCGGCGAGCCGATGCCGACCAGCGGGATCAGCAGCACCAGCAGCGCCAGCGACGGGATCGTCTGCAACAGGCCGGCCGCGCCGACGACGAGGCGCCCAAGGCGCGGCCGCCGCGCGGCGACGATCCCCAGCGGCACGGCGAGCGCGATCGCCGCCAGCAGCGACAGCAGAACCAGCGTCGTGTGTTCGACGGCGCGCGCCGCGATCGACGAGAGGAAGCGCTCGCGCGCACGCGGCGCGCCCCCGGGGTGAAGGAACTCGGAGGCGGCCGCGACCTCCGATGCGCGATCCAGCTTCACGCGCGCGTTGAGCGCGACCATCGTCGCGTTGTCGATTCGCCCTTCGAGGTGCTTGCAGGCAGCGACGGCGGCGGGCGCGCGCGCCTCCAGATCGGCGCGATACAGCAGGATCGCGTCGTACCGCGTGAAGAAGCGGCGATCGTCCTCCAGCACGCGCAGGCCGTAGGCGCGGATCTCGGCGTCGGTCGTGTAGACGTCGATGACGTCGGCGGCACCGCTCGCGAGCGCGCGGTAGGCGAGGTCGTGGTCCATGCCGCGCGCCTCCTGGGGGAGGGCGTAGTGCGCGCGCAGTCCGGGCCAGCCGTCGCCGCGGCTCATGACTTCATTGCTGAACACGAAGCGCAGGTCGCGGTGCGCGGTCAGGTCGGAGATGCGGCGGATGCCGAGCGCGGCGGCGCGCGCCTCGGTCATCGCGAGCGCGTAGCTGTTGTCGAAGCCGAGCGACTTCGTCATCCGGAGGCCGTGCGCGGCCAGGACGTCGGCCAGCGGCCGGCCCGCGATCTCCTTGCTCAGGATCTCCTTGGTCAGCGTGCCCGTGTACTCCGGGTAGACGTCGACGGCGCCGGTCTCGAGCGCGCGGAACACGACCTCGGTGCCGCCGAGTTGCCCTTTGTGCTCGACGGGCAACCCCGTCTCGGTCACGAGGATCTGCACCATCTCGCCGAGGATGACCGACTCGGTGAATGACTTCGATGCGACGACGACGCTCCGACCGAGATCGCGCTCGGGCCGGCACGCGGATGCGGCGAGAACCAGCGCCAGCGCCGCCGCGCGCGCCGGCCCCGTCATCCCCGCGTCTCGGGGGCGGGCCGGGATCCGCCGTTTCCCGTTGCGAGGAACGCGGTGACGAACGGGTCGGCCGGCGCGGACGCCAGCGTCGCGAACGGCCCTTGCTGCACGACGCGCCCGGCGCGCATCAGCACGACGACGTCCGCGAGGTGTGCGGCCTCGCCGACGTCGTGGGTGACGATGATGACGGTCTTCCCGAGCGAGCGGAAGATCGCGCGCAGGTCATCGCGCAGCTCGGTGCGCACGAGGGGATCCAGCGCCGACAACGGCTCGTCGAGCAGCA
>DATMZL010001160.1:0-3045 GCA_035607075.1 Polyangia bacterium | reverse complement strand
CGCTGCGCACGGACGTCCAGACGCTGTTCGGCATCTGGATCGCGCAGAACCTCGACCCGACCGGTGGCGTGTGGATCATGCCCGCCACCACGGCGCTCGCGATCAGCCTCATGCTGAACGCGCTCGGCCAGCCGGTGTTCCCGGGGATCACGATGAACGGCGGCACGTTCTTCGGCCTGCCGGTCATCACGTCGCAATCGGCGGTGATGGTCGGATCGCCGGTGCCGACCGAGGGCAACATGATCATCCTCCTGAACGCGCCCGAGGTGCTCTTGGCCGACGACGGTCAAGTCACGATCGACGCGAGCGCGGAGGCCTCGATCGAGATGCTCGACAACCCGACGAACAACGTCACTACGCCGACGGCGACCACGATGGTGTCGATGTTCCAGACGAACAGCGTGGCGCTGCGCGCGACGCGGTTCATCAACTGGGCGAAGAAGCGGGCCACGGCGGTCCAGTACATCAAGGACGCGGCTTACGTGACCTGATCGGTACTTGCAGGCGGCTGGCGGTTGCCAGCCGGTCTTCTTCGACGCCTGCTCACGCGGGCGTCGCGGAAGAACCCGAAGGAGGGACCGCAATGCCGAAGATGATCAGCCTCGTGCAGCACGAGTACGCGCAGCGAGTGATGCAGCCGGACGAGACGTTTGAGGCCGAAGACCCGCACGTGCAGCTCCTGATCGCGCTCGGGCGCGCGGAGCTCGTGAACCCGGGCGAGCGCAGCACGCGCGTGATGGAGTCGAGCAACGCCTCGGCGACGCGGATCACGTCGCGGCGCGGCCAGCGGAGAGTCTCGTGAAGGTGTTCGGCGTCGAGATTCGCCTCGCGCAGGCGTTCGAGAAGCAGCTGCAGGCGGTGTACGCGACCGGCGCGGGTTGGTACAACATCGTCCGGGAGTCGGTCACGGGTGCGTGGCAGAGCAACATCGTCATCGACGGGCCGAGAGAGCTCACGGCGTTCTCCGCCGTCTATGCCTGCATCGACCTGATCTCCGCCGACATCGGCAAGCTCGGCGCGTGCCTCTACCAGAAGGTGAAGGGCGGCACGAAGATCGACGTTCGCGAGGCCACGCCCACGTCGCCGTTCCTCCGCGTCCTGACGAAGCCCAACCAGTTCCAGACGTGGCTCCAGTTCATCGTGCAGTGGATGGTGATGAAGCTGATGTACGGGAACGTCTACGTCTTCAAGGAGCGCGAGGTCGGGAACCGGAAGATGGTGGCGGCGCTGTACGTCCTCGACTCGTCGCGCATCACGCCGCTCGTCGCGGACGACGGCGGCGTCTACTACCGGTTAGCGGCCGACTATCTGTCGGGCCTGACCGAGCCCATCACGGTCCCCGCGTCGGAGATCATTCACGATCGCGGCGTGACGCTGTTCCACCCGCTCGTCGGCGTGACGCCGATCTACGCGTGCGGCGTCTCGACGACGATGGGCCTGAGGATCCAAGCGAACAGCACGCGGTTCTTCGGCAACTCGTCGCAGCCCGGCGGGCAGCTCACATCGCCCGGGCGGATCGACGACGAAACCGCGAAGCGGCTGAAGTCGGAGTTCGAGGGGAAGTTCAGCGGCGCGAACGCGGGCCGGATCTTCGTGGCGGGGAACGGTCTCAAGTACGAGGCCATGTCGGTTCCGGCAGTCGACGCGCAGCTCATCGAGCAGCTCGGCTGGACGGTCGCCGACGTCGCGCGGTGCTTCCACATGCCGCTGTGGAAGATCGGCGCGGACAAGGAGCCGCTGCGCCAGTCCGTCGAGTCGCTGAACCAGACCTACTACTCGGACTGCTTGCAGATCCACATCACGGGAATCCAGTCGCTGCTCAACGAGGGGCTCGAGCTGCCGCCGGATTACGGCGTCGAGCTCAACCTCGAAGATCTGCTGATGATGGACACGCAGGCCCGGTACGTCACGAAGGGGCAGGCGGTGAAAGACGGCTGGCTCGCGCCGAACGAGGTGCGCGAGAGCGAAGGCTACCCACCGGTCCCGGGCGGCGAAACGCCTTACCTGCAGCAGCAGAACTTCTCGCTCTCCGCGCTCGCGAAGCGCGACGCGAAGGACGATCCGTTTGCGACCGCCAAGCCGCCACCGCCACCGCCCGGTGATGGACCGCCGCCGCCGGACCCGAACGCCGCCGCGAAGGCGGTGTATGACGTTCTCATGAAGGAGCTCCTGCTCGAGACCGCGACGCTGGGGGCAACCGAATGACGCCCGAGTTCGAGCGCCGGATCGCGGCCACCGCTCCTCGCGCGGGCGCGCGCGCGAGCCTGCGCGGGTACGTTACGCCGGACGCGCCCGCGCCCGATCCGGTCGTGGTGTCGGCGGCGAAGTCGCACGAGCTGCTCGAGACGTTCGTCGCGGCGGCGGCGCGGCGGGATGCGGAGATCGAGGAGCGGCTGCGCACGACGAGCGCGGAGCTGCGCGAGGAAACGCAGCACGGCCTCGCGGAGGTGGCACGGATCCTCGCGCTGCCGGTGCGGCCGGTGTACGACCGGAACGGAAAGCTGATCGAGGCCCGACGAATCACCAACACGGAAGGAGATTGAAATGCAGTTCACACCGTTGAAAGATTTCTACTCGAAGGAGACGCGCAGCCAGTACGTGACGGGTCTCTCGTACTTCTGCAAGGACGACGCGGATCACGCGGTGCTCAAGTCCTTGCTGCCGAAGTGGATCGCCGAGGGCCTGGTCCGCGTTGGTCCGCCGACCGCCGAGGAAATCCAGCGTCACCTGCCCGGCGATCGCGAGCACCAAGTGACGTCGGACTCGGTGCTCAAGGGTGAAGGAGGCGTGAAATGAAAACCGTTCTCACATGGTTGTTCCTGATGCTGATGCCGCCGCGCCTCTACGCGGTGACGCATCCGACGGCGGTGCGCCAGACGATCGGCGACACGGTGCTCGCGCTGATCAACGGCGGCACGCCGCCCGGCAAGCTCGTGATGCAGACGGCGGGCGCGGTCACGGTGGCGACGCTCACGTTCAGCAACACAGCGTTCGGCGCAACGAACGGTTCCGGCGTGGCGACGGCGAACGCGATCACGTCGGATA
>DATMZL010001036.1:0-5071 GCA_035607075.1 Polyangia bacterium | reverse complement strand
GCCCTCGTGCCCGTGCGGTACGCCGGTCGACGCGGTCGTGACGACGTGCAGGTTCATGACGTTCGAACCGTTGATCTGGCTCAGCGGGCTGAAGCGCGTGTTGGCGTAGTCGCCGCTGGGCAGCCGCCAGTCACCGTCGGGCACGGGCGAGACCAGGCGGATCCCGGGCAGCGCGCCGGCGACGTCGGTCGCCGATCCGACCCGCTCGGTTGGAAGGTGCGTCGACGAGCGGCACGCGCTCGCGCCCACGAGGAACGAGAGGACGCCGGCAACGATCGCGTGTCGCATCACAGATCTCCCTGGAACGAGTAGAGGAACGTCGCGATGTCGCGCGCCTGCCTGTCGTCGAGCCCCACGACCGGCATCGCGGTCTCGGGCGCGACGCCATGCGGATTGCGGATCCAGCGCACGAGGTTGTCGGGTGTGTTCGCGAGCGTCCCGGCGATGAAGCTGCGGCGCCAGAGATCGGCGAGCGGCGGTCCGATGACGCCGGTCGCGCCCGTGACGTGCGGGATGTCGTGGCACGCGCCGCAATGACGCGCGCTCACCAGCGCCTGACCGCGGGCCCGATCGCCGCCGATCGCCACCGCGTAGGCGGGGATGCTGCGGCTGCCGCGACAGGAGCCGGCGGCGAGCGCGGCGACGACGCTGAGGAAGACGGCGCGCGCGATCATGACGTCCACCGCGGCAGCACGTAGAGCAGCACGACGACGAAAATCCAGATCGCGTCGACGAAGTGCCAGTAGAGGCCCGCGTTGCGCAGCGGACGGTGCGGCGATCGCGACGGCTTCAGCTTGGGAACGCAGAGAACAAAGAGCAGCATCAACAGCCCCACCACCACGTGCAGCGTGTGGAAGGTGGTGATCGCGTAGAACAGCGATCCGTACGCGTTGGTCGTGGGCCCGAGCTCGCGCAGGTGATTTCGGTACTCGACCGCCTGGACAATCAGGAAGACGACGGCGAGCGCGACGGTCGCGCCGACGAGCGCGCGCGCCTTGTGGAACGCGCCATGCGCGAGCAGCTTCTCGGCGCCGAGCATCGTGCCGCTCGAAACCAGCAGGATCACGAGGAGGACGAGGGCCAGCGCCAGCTTCGGCGGGTGGGGCGGCCACGGGTGGTGGCGGTGCCCGACGTAGAAGTACGCGAAGAAAAGCGACACGAACAGCAGCGCCTCGGTCGCGATGGCGAGCGCCATCGCCCAGCTGCCGTGCGTCTCGGCGGGCGGCAGGTCGGCGATCGACAGGTGCTGCGGATCCTCCGGACGCTCGCGCGCCGCGCGGTGATCGGGCGTCACGGCGGCGGTCGTCATTTTTTCGCCTCCGGCCACAGCCACGCCGCGGCCACGGCGGCGCAGGCGAGGGTCCAGGCGATGCCGAAACCGAGCTGCTTCGCGATCAGGAAGATCAGCGTGACGGTGATGCTGACGGCCAGCGCGAGCGGAAATACAGTGTCCTTCTCGCCGTGCGTGATCGCCTCGGGCTCGGCGTGGATCGCGCTGGTGGACAGCGTCTCCCGGCCGTGGGCGAGCGCGCGTTCGTTTCGCGGATCGTCGAACTCATCGTGCTCGTCCCAGAGCGGATTCAGCGTGGCGACCGTCGG
Source organism: Polyangia bacterium (assembly GCA_035607075.1). Lineage (GTDB taxonomy): Bacteria > Myxococcota_A > Polyangia > Fen-1088 > Fen-1088 > JADGRB01. The sequence goes on along the minus strand of DATMZL010001036.1, from coordinate 3,472 downwards.
CATGCGCAGGAACGCGTACGCGGGCGGGGGCGACGGCATCGACCACTCCAGCGTGTCGCCCTGCCACGGGTTCGCGCCCGCGGCGCGCCCGCGCCGCCATGAGAGCCACACGTTCACCAGCGTCAACAGCACGCCGATCGCGAGCAGGTAAGCGCCCAGCGTGGTGATCAAGTTGAGGGCGCCCAGGCCGTCGTCGGGCGTGTACGTGTACACGCGCCGCCGCATGCCGAGGATCCCGGACAGGTGCATCGGGAAGAAGCCGACGTTGAACCCGACGAACATCAGCCAGAAGCTCACCTTGCCGAGACGCTCGCCCAGCAAGCGGCCGGTCATCTTCGGCCACCAGTGGTAAAGCCCCGCGAAGACCGGAAACACGTTGGCGCCGATCAACACGTAGTGCAGGTGCGCGACCACGAAGTACGTGTCGTGCACCTGCCAGTCGAACGGGATGACGGCGGTGACGACGCCGGACAGGCCGCCGATCACGAACGTCGCCACGAAGCCGAGCGCGAACAGCAGCGACGTCGTCCGCACCGGACGTCCCAGCCACAGCGTCGCCACCCAGCAGAAGATCTGGATCGTGCTGAACACCGAGATGACCATGCTCGCCGCGCTGAAGAAGCTCATCGGCCCGTGGCTCATGCCGATCGCGAACATGTGGTGGACCCAGACGCCCATGCCGACCACGCCCGTCATCACCGTCGATACCGCGACGAAGCGGTGGCCGACGATCGCGCGCCGCGCGTACACGGGCAGCAGCATCGAGATCATCCCCGTCGCCGGCAGGAAGACGATGTAGACCCAAGGGTGGCCGAAGAACCAGAACAGGTGTTGCCACAGCACCGGATCGCCGCCGGTGCGCGCCTGAAAGAAGTGCGTGCCCCACTGGCGATCCAGCTCCAGGAACACGCAGGCGACGGTCAGCGCGGGAAGCGCCAGCACGCTGAGGAACGCCGTCGTGCCGGTGCTGTAGAGAAAAAGCGGCATGCGCCCGAACGTCATGCCGGGGGCGCGGTGCTTGAAGATCGTGACGATGAAGTTGATCGCGCCGGCGGTGGTGGAGATCGTCAGCGCGATGACCGCGGCCGGGTAGAAGTCCATGTTGAGGCCGGCGTTGTAGCGGCGCGCCGCCAGCGGGACGTAGGCGAACCAGCCCGCGTCGGGTGACTGGCCGAACAGCACGCTGCCGTAGAGCAGCAGGCCCGACAGCAGGAACATCCAGTAGCTGAACGCGTTCAGGCGCGGGAACGACATGTCGCGCGAGCCGATCAGCAGCGGGACCAGGTAGTTGCCGAAGCCGGACAGCACGGGCGCGGCGTACCAGAGGATCATCGTGAGCCCGTGCATCGTGAACAGCTGGTTGTAGGCCTCGGGCGAGAGCAGCCGGCGTTCGGGGCCGATGAGCTGCAGCCGCATCAGCGCCGCTTCGATCCCACCGATCACCAGCAGCACGAACGCGGTGAACAGGTAGCGCATCCCGATCCGCTTGTGGTCGACGGTGGCGAGCCAGCCCCACAGCGTGTGGGGTCCGCTCCAGATGTGCTCGAGGCGCGCGGCCAGCTCCGGCGCCTGCGCGGGATCGTTGCCGGGCGTCGGGCCGGACGGCGAGATGGGATGAGGCAAGACGCTCACGGCAGAGCGCCGAGATGTTCATCCGACGCCTTACCGTCAATTCCGGGTTCATCCTGAAAGCATGCGCCGCACACGGCCGCGCCGACACCATGTTCAACGACGACGAATGGATCGACGCGGGATCGTCTCGGCGCTGCGCGAGATCGGCGCGCGCTTGCGGCTGGCAGGTGACAACCCTTTTCGCGCGCGCGCGTATGAGGCCGGCGCGGAGGCGGTCGAGTCGCTGTCGGACGACGAGCTGAAGCGGCGCACCGAGAGCGCAACACTCGTGGAGATCCCCGGGATCGGCGGGGCGCTGGCCGCCGTCGTGACCGACCTCGCGTCGGTCGGAGAGACGCAGGTGCTGGACCGCTTGCGCGCGCTGCCGTCCGCGGCGTTGCTCGAGCTCACGCAGCTGCCGGGCGTGACACGGAAACGGGCGCACGTCCTCCACGAGGCCCTGGGCGTCAGCAGCATCGACGAGCTCGCCGCCGCGGCCGAGGCCGGTCGCGTGCAGGAGGTCAGAGGCTTCGGCCCGAAGACCGAGGCGGCGCTGCTCCGCGCGATCCGAGCGCAACGCGAGCGCCCGCGCGCGCTCCGTCTCGTCGAAGCGCGCCGCGCGGCGACGGCGCTGGCCGGCTTCGTCGCCGCCCAGCCCGGCATCGAGGCGGCCGAGATCGCCGGGTCCGTGCGGCGGTGGCAGGAGGTCGTCGAGGAGATCGTGGTCGTCGGCATGACGGCGACGCAGCCGTTGCCGCCGGCGCTGCAGGCGATCGCGAGCTATCCGCCCCTCGCACGCGTGGAGGCGAGCGCCGACGATCACGTTGTCGCACGCCTGGCGGACGGCGTGCGCGTCCGGGTGCGGCTGGCGCCGCATTCACGGTGGGGTGCGATCCTCGTCGAGGAGACCGGCCCGCCGGCGCACCTCGAAAAGCTTCGCGCGCTCGCCGCGGCGCGCGGTCTCGCCTTGGAGGCGATCGCCGCTCCCGAGGAATCGACCCTCTACGGCGCGCTGGACCTGCCGGTCGTTCCGGTGGAGGCGCGCGAATGGGCGGCCCTGCCGCCGGGCGCCGACCTGGACGACCTGATCGCGGAGGCCGATCTCCAGGGCGGCGTCCACTGCCACACGAGCTATTCCGACGGCCGCGACAGCATCGAGACGATGGCGCGCGCTGCCGACGCACGCGGGCTCCGCTACTTGACGATCACCGACCACTCGCCGACTGCCGCATACGCGGGCGGCCTGAGCGTCGATCGCCTGCACGCGCAGTGGGACGAGATCGCGCGCGTCCAGGAGAAGGTGAAGGTCCTCCTGCTGCGTGGGACCGAATCGGACATCCTCGCCGACGGGGCGCTGGACTATCCGGACGCGGTGCTGAGCGGGCTCGACGTGATCATCGCCAGCATCCACGTCCGCCACCGGATGGACGCCGCGACGATGACGGACCGGCTCCGTCGCGCGGTGAGCCTCCCGGCCTTCAAGATCTGGGGACACCCACTCGGCCGCTTGATTCTCCGGCGCGACCCCATCGCGTGCGACGTCGACGCCGTCCTCGACGCGGTGGGCCGGCGGTCCGTGCGCGATCGAGATCAGCGGCGATCCCTACCGCCTCGATTTGCCGCCGGACTGGATTCCCGCCGCGCGCCGACGCGGCATCCCCTTCGTCATCTCCACCGACGCCCACGCCGTCTCCGACCTGGACAACGTGAAGTACGGCGTCGCGATGGCGCGCCGGGGCGGCGTCCGGCGGGCCGAGGTCCTGAACGCGCTGCCCGTGGACGCGTTCCGCGACCGGGTTCGCCCCTCGTTCAGTTCGTCTTCTCGATGAGCTGTGCCTCGCGCGCAAGACGGTCGATGCGC
>DATMZL010000684.1:0-2805 GCA_035607075.1 Polyangia bacterium | reverse complement strand
GTGCTCGTTTGCGTCGAAATGTACTGGAGCTGCTGTACTTCCTTCGCCGTCATCCCCGTTTGCACGGCCAGCTTGCCGACGGCGTCGGCCGTCTGCAGGATGTTGTTGGCGAAATTGACGATCGCCCCCGCCGTAAAGGCGCCGGCGATCATGCCGCCGGCCTGTTTCGCGATGTTCCCCATGTCGAACAGGGACGCGCTCGCGTTTTTGGTTTCCTGCGTGATGGGTTTGATCGCGGCGGGTGCGTCGGCGCCGAGCTTGTTGATTTCCTTCCCGGCCTCGGTACTGTCCTTCGCGAATTGTTGCAGCGTCCCCGTGGCGTCCTTCACGCCCTCGTTAAACTGCGAAAAATCCGCCTCGAAATGGCCGGTAATCGGCATTTTAGGAATCCTGCGGGGTGCTCAGCATCTCGACGAGGATCGCGTAATCATCGGGATCGAGCGCGCGGATCATGTCAACGGACCAGCCGCAACGAAGGGCAAGGGCGAGATCGCTGGCCCGTTCATCTCGCCAGCCTGGCCATTTTTTTCCGCGAGCCTGGCCGCCGCGGTCGCCGCTTCGTGCGCGTCGATCGCGTCCTTGATTTCGTAGAAGTCCTCCGGGTCGAGGTTGTCGACCAGGGCGACCCGCTGCGCCAGGTCGAGGCCCCGGATCGGCGCGTCGTCGCCGGCCAGGTTCCAGTCGACGAGAAACGCCGCGACCTTCGCGAGCCCGATCCGGTGCGGATCCGGTACCCGTTTCACGGTGCCATCGTCCTGCTCGACGAGTTCGGAACAAATGCGGTACGACTCGCGCTGTTCGCCCATGTTCAGGCGCCGGCGCACGACGAGCGTGTCGCCGTTGCCGAGCGTCAGGATCGCGGTTTCGGGTTGCACAAAGCGGGATCGGCTCATATCAGGATTCCGGCGGCCCCAGGACCGCGCTCAACGTCGTCGGCGCCAGCGTCACCGAGAGCACCGGCCAGCAGAAATAGCCGCCCTTGCGCGCGGCCGTGAATTTGAGATCGCGTTGCCGGAGCTGGAAGGCGTCGGCGCGCTGGATGACGGCCGAGAGCGTCCACTGCCCTTTCGGCGTGCGGCGAATCGTCCAGGACCGGCAGACGGCCGCGGTGTGGTACCCCCACACCACGGTCGCCTCGAGCCCGGTCAGCGTGACGTCGCCTTCGAACATCGGTCAGGCGTGCGCCCCGACGGCCCACGCGGTCCCGCTCCAGTTCGCCTTGCTGCCGTCGCCCAGTAGGATGTACTGGCCGGTTGTCCACGCGGTCGCCGGCGTCGCGGTGACGCCCGAGAGCGCCGCGAAGTTGGCGGGCGGGGATGCGCCGGCTGGCGTGAAGCTGCCCAGGCCGGTGCCGGGGCCGGCGCCCGTGGCCACCACTTCCCCTGGCACGGCCCAATCGCCTGACGCCATGAAGGTGCCGGTGATCTTCGGGGCCTGCAGCGAACAGTCGATCGAGGCATCCATGTAGGCGGGGCCCTTCCAGGTGTACCCGGGCTCCGTGGTGTTCGGCATCAATTCCAACGTGCCGGGGTTCGGGGACATCGCCGCTTTGAACAGCGCCAGTTCCTGGGAGTTCCAGAATCCTCCGAAGCTTCCGCCGATCGACATCAAACCAGGGACAAAAACCCGGTTGGCATCTCCGAAGCACGAAACGTCTTCGTAGTCGGTTTTAAAATCACCTTTCCAGGTGTTGATGCTGATGATCTGCACCAGGCTGTTGCCCCCAGCGGGATCCCAACTGACTTTGCCGTAGCGGCCGGATTTAATCGACATCGGTGTGACTCCTGGTTAAGCCGCCTCGCGGGTCACGCGGACGGCGCCGTGGGCATACAGCAGGTCGACGACCGCGTCGATCGCCGCGCGGAGGTGGGCGTTGGCGATCGGATCAAAGGTCGGCCGCGCCGGCATCCGCCCGCGATTGGCGCCGGCCCTGTTCGTGCGCGCCTGGGTGCCCTTCTCGTAGATCCAGCCATGCGGCGCGGTCTGCACGAGCGCGGCGCCCGCGATGAGGGTGCCGCGCGCCGGACGGAGGACCAGCCCGGCCCGGAGCGCGCCGGTGTGGTACGGATAGGCGGCGGCGATCGCGGTCCTGGCCTCCTCGGCGCTCGCGATCATGATCGCGTTCGCTTCGGCGGTCAGATCGGCCGCGAGTACCTGCAGCTCCTGCATGAAGCTATCGAGGCCGGTCCAGCTGACGGCGCCGAGGCGTCCGATCACCATCAGGTGAAGACCTCCCGGCAGGCCAGGACGAGCTCGACGTCGCGTCCCTCGCGGTTGGCGACCGCATCGACGTGGAAGATCCGCCCGTTGCCGAAGTGCACGCGGGTCGCGGTGTTGATGCCGGGATGAAACCGGCCCGTCAGCAGCACGCCCTGGTCGGGGCCCAGACTGGTCTGTGCACACCACCAGTCGGGCGGCGTGAGCGGCAAAAAGCCGTTTGAGCCGTTTGACGTGTCGAGCGTCACGAGGTGTCGCAAAGCGCCGGTGTTCATGCCAGTGCGGGATCGCGATAGGGCGCGAGCAGGAGATCGACGGCCTCGAGGGCGTGGCGGAGATTGGTCGCGCCTTCATCGCCGCCGCGGTTTTCGTAGAGGGCGTCCAGCAGCAGCAGGATCGGGCTTTTGACCTTCGCCGGCACGGTCAGCGCGGTCCAGGTCGCATCGGCGGCCGGCCCGAGCTTCGCGATGATCTGGTCCTGCGCCGCGGCGAGTTTCTGGGTGATGTCCGCGTCGGACGCGGTGTCGGTGATGTGGAGATGCACCTTCGCCTCGGCGAGCGACACGAGCTGTGCGGTGACGACGACGT
>DATMZL010000614.1:0-2744 GCA_035607075.1 Polyangia bacterium | reverse complement strand
GCGCATCGCGATCGCGCAGACGTTTCTGGGCGCGCCCGAACTGGTGCTGCTCGACGAGCCGACGGCGGGGTTGGATCCAGCGACCGCGTCCGAGATGAAGAACCTGATCCGGTCGCTCGACAAGGAGCGCACGTTCGTCATCAGCTCGCACAACCTGCAGGACGTCGAGGAGCTGTGCGGGTCGGTCGTGATCCTGGACCACGGCAAGATCGTCGAGCACCGCAAGGTGTCCGAGCTGGTCGCCCGTACCAGCGTCCTCACGTTTCGCCTGGAGGCGGATCCACCCGAGGCGATCGTCGCCAAGCTGAGCGCGGTCGCGCTGGTGACGCGCGTCGAGCTGGGCCGCCCGGGCGAGCGCCGGCTGGCGGTTCACTTCCGCGACGAAGGCGAGGGCGGCGGCAACAAGACGCAGATCGCCGTGCTGCAAGCGCTGACCGCCGCCGGCGTCGGCATGATCGAGATGACGCGCGGCCAATCGCTGCAAGACAAGGTCATCGAGATGACCCGCCCCAGCACATGATCCGATCCCCTCGCCCCGCGAAGCGGGGAGAGGGTTAGGGAGAGGGGTCTGCGCTGACCCGCTACTTCTTCTTCACCTTCACGCGCGAGCGGATCGCGCGGATCTCCTTCAAGCGGGTCTTTCCGAGCTCCTTCAGCGTGTCGAGCCAGACCTTCCGGTATGGGCGCAGCGCCAGCACGATGCGCTCCATCACCGCGAGGTTGCGGAACCACTTCTTGTCCGCAGGCACGATGTACCAGGGCGCGTCGCGCGTCGAGCAACGTGCGAACACGTCTTCGTAGGCTTCGGTGAACTCGTCCCACAGCGGCACCTCGGCCCAGTCTCCCGGGTTCAACTTCCAGGCGGTGCGCGGATCCTCCTCGCGGGCGCGGAGGCGTTCGTATTGCTCCTCGGGGCTGATGTGCAGGTAAAACTTCAGCACGATGGCGCCGGAGTCCTCGATGAGCAGGCGCTCGAACGCGTTGATGTGCGCGAAGCGGCCCTTCCAGATCGCCTCCGGCGCCAGCCGGTGGACGCGCACGGCCAGCACGTCCTCGTAGTGCGACCGGTTGAACAAGGTCATGTGGCCGCGCCGCGGGACCGCCTTGTGCGCGCGCCACAGGAAATCGTGCGCGCGCTCCTCTTCGGTCGGCACCTTGAATGGCTGCACGTACGCTTGCTGGACGTTGGTGAATTCGAGGATCTTCCGGATCGCGCCGTCCTTGCCGCTGGCGTCGCGCCCCTGCAGGATGACCAGTAGGCCGTTCGTGCCCGCGTAGGTGAGCAGGTTCTCGAGCTCTGACAGCTCGCGGCCCAGCTTCTCGAGCCGCTTGAGGCCTTCGTCCTTCTCGATGCCCTGCGTATCGGCGGGGTCGATGTCGTCCAGGTGAATCCTGCGTGAGCCATCGAGCCGGCGGGCGAGGGGGCGGGCCATTCCGGGCACTGTGCTACCGTTGGCGCCGCCGTGCAATCGCCCGCCGCCGTCGAATCGCTGATCCTCCGCAACCTCGTTCGCGACGAGCTCGCGTTAGCGGTCGCGCCGTTCGGCGTGGGTGCGGACGTCGCGGGACGGATCTTCGCGCGTGTGCACCGTGACGGGGCGGCCGGATTCCCGCCCGGCGCGGTGCGGGGGCTGTCGCACGCGGCGGCGGCGGCGCTGGACGCGGCCTGCACGTGGCCGGACCTGGAAGTCCTCGAACGGCGCCGGGCCGAGGACGGTTTCTTGAAGTATCTCTTTAAGCTTCCGGACGGCCGTGAGATCGAGGCGGTGCGCATCCCGCTGCCCGACCCCGAGGCGGCGCGCGCGCTGAAGGAGCGGCGCCGAGCCGGTCAGGCGGCGCCGCTGGAGGCGCTGCCGACATCCAAGTACACCGTCTGTCTCAGCTCGCAGGTCGGCTGCGCGTTGGCCTGCGACTTCTGCGCGACGGGCCGCCTGGGCGGCATCCGCAGCCTCAAGACCTGGGAGATCCTGGCGCAGCTGCGCGTGATCGCGCGCGAGGCCGACCACCCGGTGCGCGGCGTCGTGTTCATGGGGATGGGCGAGCCGCTGCTGAACTACGAGAACGTCATCCGCGCCGCGCGCATCATGTCGGATCCGGCCGGGCCGGCCATCGCGGCGAAGGCGATCTCGATCTCGACGGCGGGCGTGCTGCCCGCGATTCGCCGTTTCACGGCCGAGGGCCACCGCTACCGCCTGATCCTGTCGCTGGGCGCGCCGACGTCGGAGCAGCGGCGCGTGCTGATGCCGATCGAGGATCGCTGGCCGCTGTCGGAGGTGATCTCGGCGATGCGCGAGCACGCGGCGGCGCGCGGGCAACGCGTGACGCTCGCGTACGTCGTGCTCGGCGGCGTCAACGCGACGCCGGCGCACGCGCACGCGCTGGGCGCGCTGATCGGCGAGACGCGCGTGAAGCTGAATCTGATCGACGTCAGCGACGACACCGGGCGCTACCGGCGCGCGACGCCCGAGGAGCTGGCGGCGTTCCGCGACGCGCTCGACGCCCTGGGCGTCCCCGTCGTCCGCCGCTACTCGGGCGGTCGCGACATCGGCGCGGCGTGCGGGACGCTGGCCGCGACGAGACGCGGCGGCGATCTTTTCGCGCTCCGTCCGCGGAGCGCAGGTCCGGGCTAGCGGGGGTGTGGAGACAAGACATCGGTGACATTGAGGGGACAAGACATCGGTGACAGGTCGGCGGGCTTAGGCACCCGCTCGGGCTCTTGGGATGTGGGCTAAGGGAACGAGGCG
>DATMZL010000556.1:0-5602 GCA_035607075.1 Polyangia bacterium | reverse complement strand
TCCGAAGCCTTGCTCACGCAAGTCGGCAACGTCATGCCGCGCGACATGCAGAAGGCGCTCGAGGCGACGACCAATCTCGCCTCAGGACTCGGGATCGACCTGCACGACGCGACGATGCTGGTCGCCAAGGCGGCCGAGGGGAACGTCGGCGCCCTCAAGAAGTCCGGCATTGTGATCGACGAGACCGGCGGCAAGGTCAAGTCTTTCGGCGTCGTCCTCGACGCGATCAACGACAAGTTTGCCGGGCAAGCGGCCGTGCTCGCCGGCACCTACCAGGGGCGGTTACAGCAATTCGCGAACACCTGGGACAACCTGCAGGAGTCGATCGGCCGCGCGGTCACGCAAAACGCCACGGTGCTCAAGGCGCTCGAGCTCGTCAACGGGGCGATCGACACGAACACCGGCGAACTCAAGGACAACGCGACCGCGACCAATCTGATCTCGGAGGGCGTGATCCTGCTCGCGAAGGGGTTCGATCTGACGCTCGTGGCGATCAACGGCCTGATCCAGGGGTACGCCCTGCTCGACCGCGCCGGCACCGCGGCGGCCTCGCATCTCCTCACGGCATTTGCCAGTGTCACCGACACGATGATGACGGTCGCCAACGCGACCAAGTATCTCAACCCGCAGTTCTATACCGGCGAACTGGCGACCAACATGGCCGCGCTCGCGGTCGCGTCGGAAACCCTCCATACCCGGCTCACCGCGATTGGCGCGGCCTCGAACGACACGCAGGCGAGTACCGCGCGGTGGTCGGCCACGATCGACGCGACGCGCGCCGGCCTCGCCGGCATGATCACGCAACTCGAGGCGACCCGCGGCCAAACCGTCGCGACGGCCGAGGCCGCGAAAGGCGCCGCGAACGCGTGGGATAAACACACCGTTGCCGTGACGGCCGGCACCGAGGCGGCCAAGCAAGCGGCGATCGCCGCCAAGGCGATGGAGGAACAGCAGAACCGCGCGATCACGATCGTCGAGGGCAAGGTCGCCGAGATTATCAAGGCGTGGGCCGGCTACGCGGCCGCCGTCAGCGCGGCCTCGCACGACACCACGCAGAAACAGATCGACGACGTCTATCGCAACGCGGACGCGCAGATCGCGGCGATGGAGAAGGCCAAAACCGGATCGATCCAAGCGTACACGGCGATCCAGGCGGCGGCCGATCAACTCGCGGCCAACATCAAGCAGAAGACGCTCGAGGAAGATGCGACCACGCTCGCGCACTACCAACTGGTCGCCGACAAGGCGCAGGCCGCCTACGCGTTTGCGCTCGCCAACAGCGGGCAGTACACCGACGAGCGGATTAAACAACTGCAAAAAGAGGCCGAGGCCGCGACGACCGCGCTCGCGAATTGGAGCCGGAACGCGGTGACCGAGGTGGAGAAGATCAAGCAGCCGGCCGAGGAAGCCGCGAAGGTGATCAAGGGGATGCACGATCAGATCCTCGAGCTCAAAAACGTCGGCACCAAGTTGCCCGGCTCCGAACAACAGACCGATAGCATGGGCAATCGGTACCTGATCTCCCCGACCGGGCAACGCGTCCCGCTCGGCCCGCACGGCGAGCTCCCCGGCAACTGGTTCGAGCAGTACACCGGGCAGAGCTCGTTCAATGAGGCGTACAACCCGCTCCTCCCGAGCGGCCGGCGCACCCTCGGCACGTTGGCGGGGGCGAACGCCGTGCAGATGAACGCGGGCGCGGTGACGATTAACTACCCGGTCATGAATGATCCCGCCGCCATGAATCAACTCGCCTCGGTCGTCGGCGACGCGATCATGAGCAAGATCACCCGGACGGGCACGGTCGTCTGATGCCCGCGACCACCCCGCCGCCGCAGACCTGTCTCCTGAACTGGGGCCGCCTCAATGCGACGCGGCTCAACTACCTGAGCACACAGCTGTACGGCTCGATCGGTGGCGTCCCGCTCAATCCGACGACCCAGGCGATCCTCATCGACTCGCTCAGCATTTCGGATCGGCTCAACGAGGAACCCAATACCCTCGTCGCGACGATCCGCGGGACCAAGCCGCGGGAGGGCCAGGGGATCACGTTGACCTACGGATCGCTCAACGCGACGCCGCTCTTTGCGGGGACGATCCTGCGGGTGACGCAAGTCTGGGCCGCCGACAACCCGAAGAATCTCCTGTACCACGTCGAGGCGACCGATCCGACGTGGCGGCTGAATGAAGTCCTCGTGACGGCGCGCTATCGCACGCAATCCGCGTCGACCATCGGCGCGGATTTGCTCGCGCGCTTCGCCCCGGCCGGCTATGTCGGCGCGATCGAAAGTCAACTCCCCACGCTCGACGAGATCACCTTCACGAACACGAAACTGATGGACGCGTTCGTCCAGCTGGCCAACCGCATCGGCGGCTACACCTTCTGCGATTACCGGAGCACGGTGCACCTGTTCCGCACCGGGGACGCGGTCGTCCCGCCGGCGCCGCTCGTCGCCACGCATCCGTCGGTGTCGCACGTGACCTACACGCGCGACCTCACGCAGATGGTGACGCGGGCGATCGTCCAGGGCGGCGGCGCCAACGCGCTCGCGCGGATTCCGCCCGGGTCGACCGAGATCCCGGTCGAGGACGCCACCTGGTACAACCCCTCGGGCGGGCTCGTGGTGAGCGGCCCGCAACGGATCGCGTACACCGGCACGCGGGCGGGCGGCGGCGGCGCGCTCGTCGGCTCGGGCGCGGCGCCGTCGAGTGCGCCGGCCCTGGCCGCGGCCCCCGGCGGCGCGGTGACGGTGGGCGGGCACTACTACGCGTATACCTGGGTGTCGGCCGCGGGCGAGACCGTCCCGTCGCCGATCGGCGCGATCATTCTGGACTGGAGCACCCCGGCGGGCATCGGGCCGGATCTCTCGCTGGACCCGGGGCCGGGCCTGGTCACCCCCGGCACGTATCGCTATGGCTCGACCACGGTCACGGCGAACGGCGAGAGCGCGGTCGCGGGCGATGTGGCCGTCGCGTGTACGGTGACGCAGCCGTCGCCGCTGGCGCCGCCGACCGTCGAGCCCAACCCGGGGTATGAGACCAATATCGCGGGGGCTCGCGACCGGGTGATCTTTCGCGTCGCGTATCGGTCCACGACGGGCGTCTCGCCCGCGGTGTTCGGCCCCTGGTCCGCGGAATACACGTTGCCGGACATCATGAGCAACGAATCCATGTTCGTGACGATTCCGCCGGTGACCAGCACGGGCGGCGCGATCTACTGCGACCTCTCCTATCACACCTCGACCGACACGATCGAGCGCACGATACGGGTCAACATGCCGGTGCCGGTGGCCCCCGCGGGCGGGATGCGGCTCACGATGGGCATCGAGCACACCCAGCCGAACCCCGCCGTGGACACGGGCGGCTTTCCGGTCGCGCGCGTCACGGTGATCGTGAAGGACGGCGGCGCGGGGGTCACGGCCCGGCGCGTCTACCGGACGACAAAAGACGGCACGCAGAAATATCTCCTGCGCGAGGTCGCGGGATCGGCGCAAACGCAATTTCTCGACACGACGGCCGATAGTGCGCTGGTCACGCCGGCCCCCCCGGGCATCCTCCTGCAGCAGACCGTCCAGGTGAGCGGGATCGCGCTCGGGCCGAAAGGGGCCGGGGGCGGGGCCGTGACGACCGCGCGGCGGCTCTACCGATCCGCGGCGTCGGTGGCCCCGCTGCAACTGCTCGCGACCCTCGCCGACAACACGACCACCACGTACACGGACACCGCCGCCGACGCGGCGCTCGGGGCGGCGCCGCCCGCGACCGATACGTCGGGCCTGATCGCCGACGGCGGGCAAGTGCTCGCGGGCGCGACGACGCTCCCGGTGAGCGGCACCGGGCCGTTTCCGAGCGCCGGCGGCTGGGTGCTGGCGGGCAACAACCGGATCCACTATGCGGGGACGTCGGCGTTGGCCTTGACCGGGATCCCCGCGACCGGCGACGGCGCGATCGCGAATACGATCCCCTATAGCACGCCGGTGACGCTCGCCCCGAGTCTGACCGGCATTCCGGCGTCGGGGACCGGCGCGATCGTCTGGGCGATCCTCGCGGGCGATCCGGTCGATCTCCTGGTGATCGTGGACGACCTGAACGCGCAAGCGGTCCTCCAGACGCTGCTCGGCGGGAGCGCCACCGGGATCCGCGAGGCCTTGTTGCAAGATGGCCGCATCGGGATCCCGGAAGCCACGGCGCGCGGCCAGGCGCTGCTCAAACTGCAAAGCGCGGTGCTCGAATCCCTCACGCACCGGGCGCGCGATCCGCAGACCGTGGCGGGCGCGCTCGTGTCGGTCAACCTGCCGGCGCCGACCGGGATTGTCGGCACGTACCGGATCCAGGACGTGACCGTCTCGAGTTTCCACCCGGCCGCCGGGATCTATCCGACCTACGACGCGCACAGTTCGTCGAGTCGGTACACGCTCGAGGATCTCTTGCGGCAACTGTCGCGCACCGATCCGCCGCCCCCCACAGGAGAAACCCCGTGAGCATCAACCGCGGCCCGTTCAACGCGCTCGTCGATGACGACGGATCCGGCACGACCGGGACGCCGTGGAACAAGCAGGCGATCCAGGACGTGATCCTCAATCCGGTCGACGCGGCGATCGGCGGGGTCTGGACCAACGTGGCGTACACGGCCGCGGATTTCACGACCACGGGCGGGGGCGCGTGGACGACGAGCCAGCCGGCCACCTGGGCCTACAGTCTCAGTGACAAAACCCTGATCGTCGCGCTCTACGGGATTAATTGGGCGATCACGGGGGCGCCGGTCAGTCTCAACGTCGTCATTCCCGGGGGGTATGCGCTCGCGCGCAACACGGGCGGCACGTTCGCCATGGCCCACGGCGGCGGCGCGGGGACGGGCTGGTGGGTGGCCGAGAATGCGTTCATCAAGTTCTATCGGGACATTCTCGGCACGCCCTGGGTCGCCGGCACGAATCACCTGTCGGGCGTGTTTCTGCTCAACATTCAGTGAAGGGCGCCGCCATGGCTAAGACCTACGTGGAAAAACCGCACAAACGGCACGCCGATCAATTCACGACCGCGGCGACGCCCTGGCCGCCGGCCGTGTGTACCGCGGCGGCCCCGATCGGGATCTGTGGGGAGACGCCGCTCTTTCTGGACTGGCGCCCGCATGTCCACGGGGACGGCGTCGTGTACGAACTGCACGACACGGACTGGATCACGACCTCGGTCGCGTTTCCCGACGCGGGGCCCGAGGTGCTGACCGACGCGCAATTCACGGAACTCTTTGGGACCCAATCGGGCACGGACCTGGAGGAGGGGTGATCATGCTGTCCCTGTCACTGCTGCTCGTGCTCGCGGCCTTCGTCTGCGTGATCGGCGCGGCGTGGAGCCGGATCCCGTTGTGGATCGCGGTGCTCCTGCTCTGCGTCGCCCACCTGGTCGTCCTGCTGCCGCGCTGATGCGGGTGGGCCTCGCCCTCGCCGCGGCCCTCCTGCTCGCGTCCTGCGGCCTCGCCCTGCACCACAGCGCCACGCTGGGTGCGACGCCGACCCGGTGCGCCGACGGGTTACCGGCGGTCGTGCTCCAGGCCCTCACCTGTCCGAATGGCTATTGCGGGTTCTCATGCCAGCCCGGCCGGTGGGAGGCC